>MNXK01000242.1 GCA_001872165.1 Anaerolineae bacterium CG2_30_58_95 | reverse complement strand
GGCTCAATATCCACGTCAACCATCCCAACGAGATCAGCCTGGAACTGGCCGAAGCCTGCGACAAGCTGACGCGCGCCGGCATCCCGCTCGGCAACCAGTCGGTGCTGCTGGCAGGGGTCAACGACTGCGTCCACATCCAGCGCAAGTTGGTGCAGGATCTAGTACGCATCCGCGTCCGCCCGTACTATCTTTACCAGTGCGACCTGGTGGAGGGCGCCGGTCACTTTCGCACGCCGGTAGCTAAGGGCATCGAGATCATGGAGGGCTTGCGCGGCCACACCTCGGGTTACGCCGTGCCGCTCTACATGATTGACGCGCCCGGCGGCGGCGGAAAGATCCCGGTCATGCCCAATTACCTGCTCAGCATGTCAGATCACAAGATCGTGCTGCGTAACTTCGAAGGCTACGTCACGACTTACGAGGAGCCAATCGAGTACACAGCCCACGATCCCAAAACTTGTTCCTACTGCCAGAATAAGCGCCTCGAGCCTGGCCAGACCGGCCTCACCGGCCTGCTGGATGGCGAGGGCATGTTCATCAAGCCCGAAGGCTTCGACCAGATCCACGATCGCCACGGGATGCAGCACCGGCTGAAGGACGAAAATAAGTGGAAGCCGCTGGGCATCGGGCCGGGGGCGGAAGAATAAAAAAACGCGGGGACGCGCCTCGAGGCGTCCCCGCGGGGAATAGAAATATGGCGCACAGAAATCCGTGCGCCATAAGTTTTTTAACTTTGAGTTACGCGGCTGGCGGAAGTGGCTCGCTCGGCGGCAGTATTTCCTCCGCTGCCAGCGCCTTCTTCTTGCGCAGGGTCAGTATGCCGACCACGATCGGGATGGCGATGAAAATAATGCCCCCACATAAAGAGGCCACTCCCATAAGCATAGCGGATCGGGGATCCGAGCTGCCAAAGACATCTATTGCTGCCCCCGGAATAAAGCCGGCGATCAAGGAAGTAGCACCCAGACATAAACCCACAAGGCCCGGGCACCCGCACAGGAGTACTGCAACAATCGTGCCGATGATCGCGCCGGTCTTGCTTTCTTTCTTTTCAACAGGCATTTCCATAGTCATTCTCCTCTCGCGTTTTCTTTCTGCCAGTATACATGGGATGCGCTCGGAATGCAAGCACTTCCAGAAAGAAGTTTGCTACCTTCCTACCTTCCCAATTTCCTACCTTCCTAACCTCCTACCTTCCCAACTTCCTACCCTCCTACCCTCCTACCTTCCTAACTTCTCAGAGCCGCGCCAAGTTCCTGCTCCAATCTTCTGATAATGCGCGTGCGGATGCCGGCTACATCCCGGTCTGTCAGCGTCTTGTTAGGAGCCTGGTAGGTGAGGCTGTAAGCCAGGCTCTTTTTGCCTGCGCCAATCTTCTCGCCGCGATAGACATCGAACAGGCGCACATTGGCCACGATCTTGCCTCCGGCTTGGCGGATGACCTCTGCGACCCGTTCGGCCGGCAGGGATTCGTCCACCACCAGGGCCAGGTCTTCCAGCACGGGCGGGTAAGCCGGCACCGGCTGGCTTTCGTAGCGCTCAGGGATGAGGGACAGCAGGGCGTCGAGGTCGAGCTCGGCGGCCAGCAGGGGAGAGTCCGGTAGATCGTAATTCTGGCGGATCACGGGATGCAGCTCGCCAAAGACGCCAATCTGCCGGTCACCAGCCTGGACTTTGGCCTGCTTCCCGGGGTGGAAGCTGGGATGCCCCGCTGGTTCGTAGGTCGGGTTTCCATACCCGACTTCGTCAGGTTTAGAAACCTGACCTACGTGCAGCGCCTCCAGCAGCGCGGCAAGGATGCCTTTCAGGTCGTAGAAATCCATCGTTTCCGAATCGGCCGGCTGCCAGCCAGGGATACAGCGCGGGCCGGTCAGGACGATAGCGAGCCGCTGCAATTCGTCGGGTAAATCATTACCTTCCGAGGCGATAAACACCGGGCCGATCTCGAAAAGCGCCATGCGCTCACGGATGCGGGCATTGCGCTCGACGACTTCCATCACGGACGAGAGCAGGCTTTGCCGCATCACGTAGCGGTCGCTGGCGATGGGGTTTACCAGTTTGACATATTGCTCCAAACGGGGCTTCCCCTCCAAAGCGAATAGGCGCGCCTCGCGCTCGACCGAGGTCATGTGGTAACTGACCACCTCCTGCAAGCCCATCTTGACCAGCAGGTCGCGGATGCGTTCCTCGCCCTCCAGGCTTGGGTTACTGCGCTGCGGCGGAAGCTGGTCGGCCAGCCGCGTCTCGGGGATGCGGTCGTAGCCGTAGACGCGGGCGATCTCCTCCAGCAGGTCAGCCTTGCCGACGATGCCCTCGCCGATGTCGAGGCGGTGGTCGGGGGCGGTGGCGTGAATCGTGATGAGTGATGCGTGATGAGTGATTTCGCAGCGGAATTGGAGGGCTTCCAAGATTTTGACAATTTCCTCGGCAGTCAACTCGATGCCCAACCAGCGTTTCACGTCCTGCGGCGTTATCTCAATGGTGGGCGCGGCGGGAGGAAGCGGATAATTATCAACCAACCCTTTGGCAACCACGCCATCCGCCCACTGCTGCATCAACTCCAGGCCGCGCCGCACGCCGCGCTCAGCCATGGCCGGATGCACGCCGCGCGAAAAGCGGAAGCTGGCCTCGGAAGGCAGGTTTTGGGCCTTCGCCGTGCGACGGATGTTGGTGAAATTCCAGGCCGCGCCCTCCAGCAAGATGTTGCGAGTCCTTTCGCTAACCTCGGACTCGGCCCCGCCCATCACCCCGGCGATGGACAGCGCCCCGGCGGTATCGCACACCAGCACGGTCTTTTCGTCCAGTGTGCGTTCCACGCCGTCCAGAGTGGTGAGCTTCTCACCCGGCCTGGCTGTGCGGGTGATGATCTTTGGCACTTTGTGGGGCGGATTGTCAATCCGCCCGGCAGGCGCGCCCTTTTGCAGCGGATTGCCAATTCGCCCTACCAACACATCGTAATCGAAGGCGTGCAGCGGCTCGCCAATCTCCAGCATGGCGTAATTGGTTACGTCCACGATGTTGCTGATCGGGCGCATCCCGGCCAGCTTGAGCCGCCGCTGCACTTTATAAGGACTTGGGCCGATCTTTACATCCCGGATCAAACCCAGCACGAAGCGCGGATTAAGCTCTGGATTCGTGATCTCGATGGAAACGCGGCCCTCTATCGCCGCCCCTCCCGCCTTCACCCTTCCGCCTTCATCCTTCATCTTCCCGCCTTCATCCTTCATCTTTCCGCTTTCATCTTTCATCTTTCCGCTTTCATCTTTCAAAGGCGCCCCCGTCAACGCGGCCACCTCGCGCGCCACGCCCAGGATGCTGGCGGCGCGGGCAGTGTTCGGCAGGATGGAGATGTCCAGCACGGCGTCACCCATGTAGGCCACCAGCGGCGCGCCGACTGGGGCGTCATCATCCAGAATGATGACACCCTCGTGATCTTCTGAGATGCCCAGTTCCTTCTCGGAGCAGATCATCGAATAGGAGTCGAAGCCGCGGATCTTGGCGCGCTTGAGCGTGGTCAGCACCTGGCCGGGCTGGTGGCCGTCGTAGATTTGCGCCCCTTCGCGGGCATAAGCCACCTTGAGCGGCTTTTCCAGCCGGCCAATGCCTTTGTACGGGAACAGGTTCGGCGCGCCGGTCAGGACAATGTGTTCCTGCTCGCCGTCGAACAGTTTGCACAATACCAGCCGGTCGGCGTTGGGATGCGGCATCACCTCCGAGACCGAGGCGACGACGATTTTATCGGCAGCCCACTCGATCCCAGAAGTGTTGATCTCCAATACCAAATTGTCGCTCGTGTGGCCTTCGACTTTTCCGGCTGGCAGTGGCAAACCGACATATTGGATGGCTTCCACCTCCAGCCCGGCCAGCGTCAACCGTCGCGCCAGCTCTTCGATGGGGATGGTTATTTCGACGAAATCTTTTAGCCAGGAAATGGGG
>MNXK01000116.1 GCA_001872165.1 Anaerolineae bacterium CG2_30_58_95 | reverse complement strand
TGTTCGCGCCGATGCCTCCAGCGCTGCGGATTATTTGGCTGACGATCTCCCGTCCGCGGTAATCTTTCTTCAACAGATCACAATCCTGCCAAACGAGATCGTAGAGATACATTGCCATCCGGTAGTAGCCCGATTCCCACAATGGATCGCTTTTCATCCATACCGGAACGGCCTTCTGCCATTCCTCGAAACTCAACTCATCCATGCCAAACTCCTATCACCCTATCATCTTACCATCTTATCGTCCTATCACCTTACCATCCTACCATCTCATCCTCAATGATCTCTCGCGCACCGAAACCCCACCCCAGGCCCGTAGTACATCGGCGGGGCACTGTTGCGCACCCAGAGGCGCAGGTCCATATCATAGGTGTCCTTCGAGCCGCCGTGCATCAGGCGGTCGCTGAAGCCTTCCTGCTGCTGGACATCGCCGAGCCACTGCCAGACGTTGCCGGCCATGTCGTAGAGGCCGTACGGGCTGGCCGAGTTGAGCGTGACGTATCCGTCGTAGGTTTTGCCATTGTAGAATCCGACCGGAGACGTGCGCGAGCCGAAGGTGGACATGACCTCGAACGGATCGCGGCTGGCGTAGAAGTTGGCGTGCTGACGGGTGATCTCCTCGCCCCAGGGGAAGGGACGCGTATCCGCGCCGCGGGCGGCTTTTTCCCATTCCAGTTCGGTGGGCAGGCGCCAGCCATAGTAGTCACAGTAAGCCCAGGCGCCGAACCAGGAGACGTTCGTCATCGGGTGATTCTCCCAGCCGGGATTGACGGCAAATTTCTGCCCGTCGAAGGTGAATCGCGAGGCCAGGTCGTCGAGGGGGATGAGGATGTAATCGCCCGGGTCGATGCGAATCTCGTGCTTCTTGCCGTGGAAGGGATCGCCAGGGTAGAAGCTGAACAGCGCGGCTTTGCCCTGGAATTCGCCCACCTTGACCTTGCCAGCCGCCAATGCCTCGTTGGCGAAGGCGACATATTGGGCAACGGTCACGTCGGTGACCATGATCTCGAAGGCCTCGGTGGTTTCGATATCTTTATGCTGGCCGAAGTAGAACTCTCCCGCCGGGACTTGCGCCCAGGCGTTCGGGTCCACGCCTGTGTCGAAGACGGGAAAACGACAATTTCGCTCACGCTAACCTCCCGCAATCGGCGGAAAGATGCCCACTTCATCGCCGTCTTTCAACTGCCAGTCTTCAGTTTGGGCCAGGCCGTTGACAAAAGTCATCTTGACCTCCTCGTCCGGAACCTGCAAGGCGCGCAGCAAGTCGGCCAGGGTGGCGCCCTCCGGCAGGTCAACCTCGAAGGGCGTTCCCGAAGACAGGTCAGCGCGATAGCGGGTTAGAAAAGCAAACAGTTTCACACGCAGGCGCATGGCTTTACTCACGGGCAGCGGACAATATCCTGCGCCCACAGGCAATCGGCGCAGGAGGGGTTCCATCCCCAGCAGCCATTGTTATTATCGCGCAAGTCGCAGGTGGCGCGCAAGTCGCAGTTGGGGCAGGACGGAAAGTGAAAGCTGCGCACCTCGCTGCGGAAACGCGTGTAGGCTTCCGACATCCAGATTTCGGCCAGGGACTGTTCGTTGACGTTGCCCAGCACGTAGCGGCTGACTTGTTTCTTTTGGCCGTCTATGGCAAAGTAACTGTAATTATGGCACAGGGCATAACACGGGGCAAGGCCGCCATCCCAGCCGACGACCACGGCGCGATCCTGGACAAAGCGGCAGCGCCGCTCCGCGCCCCAGTGCATGCGAGGCAAATCCAAAGTCCCCCACATCACCCAGGCATCCGCCCTGACCGGCCAGCCCTGCGCCATGAACGGCGGGCGCGGCTCGTAGCCATAGAGCATCTCGGCTCGCATCTCTTCGCTATACGCCAGGACGTTGCTGACCAGGACACGCGCGGCGTTCAAATGGGTGGCTAACTCGGTCAGTTGGGGCAGCTCATCCAAATTGGTTTTCAGGGCGACAAATTCGATTCCCAGGGCCGGGTAGAGCGAACCCAACTGGCGTTTGGCCTCGTTCAAGCCGCGAATGTTGTCGAGGACCTGGGAGAGCGTCGCCCCGCGGATGCCAGCGTAGGTCTCCGGCTTGACGCCGTCCACCGAGATGACGACGCGCTCCACGCCCAGCCGCACCAGTTCGCGGGAGATTTCAGAGTTCAGCAGCAACCCGTTGGAGCCGAGCGTCACCGCCAGGCCGCGCTCGCGCACCGCCGCGATCATCTCCAGGATGTCAGAATGGACGAGCGGCTCGCCGAAGCCGGTGAAAATCACCCGTTTCAGGTCGGGCAGGGCCTCCAGGCTTTCGAGGATGCGGCGGAACGTCTGCATGGACATGCGCGCCTGCGGGTCTTCCCAGACGTTGCGGATGCAGGTGCGGCAATTCAGGTTGCAGGCGGTGGTTGGCTCGATATATAACTTGCGAATGTCGGGCAGGCGCGGGTGCAGGATCAAATCCCCCTCGCGCTCGTCCAGCCAGTATTCGGTCTGCGCAGCGATGTGCCTGCGCTGTAGAAATTCTTCGGGCAGGAGCAGCCTGCCCTGCTCGTCATTTTTTACGATGGGCATAATTTTTTAATATTCCCTCCCCCATTCCTGTAGTGCGAAATGGGGGAGGGTTTTGGGAGGGGGCATGGTTTACAACTCGGCATACACCGAATCCAGGGCCTCATCCGAAACGTCAAAGACCTGGTTGTGCGGCGGCAGCGGTTCAGTCCGCATAAATTCAGGTATGCGGTCGGTTTCCTTGCCCAAGCCGGCAGCCTCGTTAAAGGCGCGCTCGGCCTTCAAAACTTCCGCGCCAAGCCTGCCGATATCGGCCGTCGTCCACTTTGTGCCCAGGACGCCGTTGCACTCCTCCACCATCCCTTCCATGCCGCTGGCAATATCCAGGATGGCTAAGGCAATGAACAGGCAGTGACCGGAGGTGTCAATGAAGGCGGTGGCTGCCTGGAAGCCGCGGCTGAGCGCTGCCTTGCCTTCGGGGGTGAGCGGATCTTGTTTGCCGCTGACGCCCAGGATTTCGGGGGCGATGGTGTAACCGGCAGTGTGGTCGGCGCCCATCGTGCTGGTGGCGTAGGTGATGCCGATACCCTTGACCGCGCGCGGTTCGTAGGCGGGCATGCCCTGGCCTTTGACCGCCGGTACGCGGGTCATGCCATAGGCCTTGCCGGCAAATGCCGTCCCGCCGCCCAGGATACGGCCCAGCGGCGTTCCCTTGCCCATTTCATGGATCAGGTTGATGGCGCCCTGGCTGTCGCCAAACGGAATCACACCGGCTTCCATGATCACGCCGATGGTCGCGCCGGTCTCGATGGTATCCAGACCGTAGCCATTGCACAGTTTTATCATCGTGGCGATGTCGTCCAGATTGTCAATGCCGCAGTTGGCGCCCAGCGCCCAGTCGGATTCGTACTCGACGCAGGAGGCGGCTTCTGTCCCGTCCGGGTTGTGCCAGGTATTGGAACACTGGATGATGCAGCCGGGGCTGCAAGCGTGGTTATAGAGTTCCTTGTCCAGACGCTGCTTGTTGCCCTCGAAGATGGCTTCGCCGGCGATCTTGGCAGCCCCTTCGAAGCGTCCGCTGGAGAAGTTGCGGGTGGGCAGGCCGCCCGCCTCGTTCAGAATATTGATCAGCACCGCCGTGCCGTAGGTATTCAGCGCGCCCTTCGGCTTGGTGATGTCGTGGGTGCGCAGGGCGTCAATCATCTTCTTGCGCCCCTGGTCGAAAAGGGCTTCGTCCGTGATCGCCACGCCCGGCGTTCCTGCGCGGCTCAAGACGATGAGCTTGAGTCCCTTGCTGCCCATCACCGAGCCGAGGCCGCCGCGCCCGGAATAACGCGTCGGGCGTTTGGCCGGGTCGTTATAGACGATACTGGCGTTGCCATAGCCGTATTCGCCCGAAACGCCGCAGCCGGATATGGAGATCTTATCTCCAAACTTTGCATAAACCTTTGGGAAGACTTCGAACAGGTCCTTGCCGGCGTACTTGGTGGCGTCGAAGAATTCCACCTTCGGTTGGCCGGCGGCGGCATCCCAGGCCAGGTTAAGGCCCCAGTACTTGCCATTCTTTTTCGCCTGCCCCTCGATGACCAGCGCCCTGACCTGCATATCGGCCAGGTCAGCCGCCCAGGATGAACCGCCGTTGCTCTCCTTGATTCCGCCTGTGAGCGGCGATTTCGCCCCGGCGGAGACGCGGGCAGAGGTTGGGGCGGGGGTGCCGGTCACAATGCCGGGTGCAAAGACCAGTTTGTTGTTCGGCCCCAGCGGGTGGCACAATGGCGGGACTTCCTTCGCCACGATGGTTGAGGTCATGCCGCGCCCGCCCAGATGTTTATAGGCATCCGGGAGCGGCTCCACCCTGCTGGTCAAATCGGTCATATTAACGCGAATGAGCCACATGTTATCCTCCGTTGAATGACGAAAAAAGGTTAAACTCTATCCCGAGATAATTCTATTCGTATCGTCCCTTGCGCCTCCTTTTCTGATCAGGATCACAGCTTGCTCCATGCCGGAAGCAAGCGTAAATTCATCAGCGCGTA
>MNXK01000064.1 GCA_001872165.1 Anaerolineae bacterium CG2_30_58_95 | reverse complement strand
TCACGTTAACTTTAACCGACTTTCCATTTCGAGTCAACCATGTGTAGAGACTAGACGGCCGCCACCTACAGCGCAGCAGGAGTATCCAGCGCCAGGGTGAAGGGATAGTCCAGGGAGCCAGGAAACTGGCGCAAACCAGAAGGCCAAGGTTGTGGGTTCAATTCCCGCCTGGGGCACAGGCAAAAATAGACTCTATCGGGAAGATCAAGGCTACGAGTGGCTGCTTTCCGATAAAGTCTAATTTTTAATGCACGTTTGGAGACGATATGAATCCGTATGCGATCCGGACCCTGAGCCTGCGCCGCGATTTCGGGCCAATCCACGCCGTGGACGATGTGTCGCTCGAAATCGCCGCCGGGACGGTCTTCGGCTTCCTCGGCCCCAACGGCGCGGGCAAGACGACCACCATCCGCCTGCTGCTCGGCCTGCTGGAGCCTAGCGGCGGCCGCGCCGAAGTGCTCGGCTTCGACACGCGGGCGCAGGCCGATTCCATCCGCGAGAAATCCGGCGCGCTGCTCGAATATAACGGCCTGTACGAGCGCATGACTGCCGAAGACAACCTGGAATTCTACGGGCGCGTCTGGCACATGTCGAAAAGCGACCGGCAGACGCGTATCAAGGAACTGCTAACCGAGACGGGACTCTATGAACGCCGCAAGGAAGCCGTAGGCACGTGGAGCCGCGGCATGAAGCAGAAATTGGCCGTCGCCCGGACTCTGCTCCACCGCCCGGCGCTTATCTTCCTGGACGAGCCGACGGCAGGATTGGATCCGGTGGCGGCGGCTGCGCTGCGCGAAGACCTGGCCGCGCTGGCGGCGCGTGAGGGCGTGACCATCTTCTTGACCACGCACAACCTGGCCGAGGCCGAGAAGCTCTGCCAGCATGTGGGCGTCATCAACAAAGGCAAATTGCTGGCCGTCGGCACACTGGACGAGTTGCGCGCCCATAACGAAGCCCCACGCGTCGAGGTGACGGGGAGCGGCTTCAGCGAGGCGATCCTCTCGAATTTGCGCGGCCGGCCCGAGGTGCGTGGCGTGGCGGCGGGTGATGGAAAGCTGACCATCGAACTCAGGCCCGGCGTCCCGACCGCGTCGCCCGCCCCCGCAGTTCGAGGGCTCGTCCGCCTGCTGGTCGAATCCGGTGCGGAGGTCGAGGAAGTCCACAAGAACAAAGCCAGCCTGGAAGAGTTGTTCCTGACGCTGGTCGAGGAGGAAGGAGAGCAGAAATGATCGCTGATATCTTTACCGTTGCCGTGAAAGAGATTAAGGAGCTGCCTTACCTGCGGCGCGACAAGTCGCGCACCAATTTGTTCACCTTGATCATTTTTATCGGTGTGTTTGGGATTTTCCTGCCCCTGCAGACCGGCAAGGAATGGGTGACCTCGCCCATCAGCCTGCTTTACTGGGCCTGGCTGCCGTTCATGCTGGTCGGCACGACCATGGTGGACGCGTTTGCCGGGGAGCGCGAGCGCCACACGCTGGAGACGCTGCTCGCCAGCCGTCTCTCGGACCGCGCCATCCTGTTTGGCAAAATCCTGGCCGGCGTGGTTTATGGCCTGGCGATGACCTTCACGTGCATCTTCGTCGGGCTGGTGACGGTCAATGTGGCGTTCGGCAGGGATGGCTTTTTGTTCTTCCCCGCCGCGAACGCCCTGGGCATCCTGGCAGTGGTGCTGCTCATCTCGACCCTGGCCTCCGGGCTGGGTGTGCTGGTCTCGCTGCGCGCCGGCTCGGTGCGCCAGGCCCAGCAGACCTTCACCATTGCCTATTTTGTGCTGCTCATTCCGCTGATGATCATTCCGATGCTTCCGGCGACGGTGATGCAGCCTGTCCTCCAGTTCCTGATGCAGACCGACTTCACGACCATAACGATTGGGGCAGGGCTGATCGTCATACTCCTGGATGTGGCGCTGATTATGGCGGCGATGGCGCGCTTCAAGCGCGCCAGACTCATCCTGGATTGAATAATGGATCTCTCTCCAATCACTGAAGATCTGATTATTGGGACAACCCCGGTCCCTCAGGATTACCCCCGCCTGCGTGACCTGGGCGTGCGGCTGGTGATCAACATGCGCTTTGAGCATCGTCCCAGGCCCGACCTGCACCAGCCACCCTTGAACTTCTTGTGGCTGCCCACGATAGACAGCCCGCTGCTGGTCATTCCCATCCGATTTCTGATGCGCGGCGTCCAGGCTGCGCTGGAGACGATCCGCTCCGGCGGGAAGGTCTACGCCCATTGCGCAGGAGGCCGTCATCGCGGCGTCGCCATGGGGGCGTCCATTTTGATCGCCCAAGGCTACAAACCCGAAGCGGCCATGAAGTTGATCAAGGCCAGGCGTCCGTTCGCCGACCCGGATATTTTTTACATCCGTGGCCGCATCCTGCGTTTTGCCCGTGTGTGGCCCCGTGCTGGAACCGGGACTACCACGCAAGCCTTCACCCTGCAACCAATATCGCCACCGTCACCCCGGCGCCGCCCTCGTTCTCTCCCCCCTCCTCGAACGATTTGACGTGCGGATGCCCCTTGAGCGCAGCGCGCACTTCCTGGCGCAGCTTGCCCGTCCCTTTGCCGTGGATGATGCGCACGAACGGCATCCCGGCCAGGAAGGCGCGGTCGAGGTAATCTTCGAGCATGGAAAGGGCATCCTCGGCTTTCTGGCCGCGCAGGTCGAGTTCCAGGCCAGGGGAAGGTCTCAGGTCGAAGGCGTTGTCCTGAGCTGTCACCCTGAACTTGTCGAAGGGCTGTCGAAGGATTGAAGGTCGGGATTCGGGGCTTTGGACTTTCGACTTTGGACTTTGGACCTGCTCATCAAAATCCAGCCGCTGAATACCCTCCAGCCGGACCCTTATCTTGAGCGCGCCAGCCTGGACTTCTGCCTCGTCTCCGCTGAGAGCAGCAATCACGCCCACTGCGTTCAAGTTCATCAACCGGACGCGTTCCCCCACTTTAAGCGGGCCGCGTGACGGGCGACGGGTGACTTTCGACTTTCGACTTTTGACCGGTTCTTGGATCTTTTCTTCCACCAACTCAACCTGCTCTTCGATCGCCTTCACCGCCTCCAGCGGCTGGCGGGCTTTCTTCAACTCGTCTTTCAGCGTTTCGAGCTGGGCCTTCACGATTTCCACTTCCAGTTCGCCTTCGGCGCGGGCCTGTTCTAGCACGGACTGGCGTTCCTCTTCGATCTTTTCCAGCCGCGCGGACAGCTCGCGTTCCAGGCGGCGCGCCTCGGTGCGTGCTTTCTCGGCTTTTTCGCTTTCCTTGAAGGCAATCTTGCGCTGACGGTGGATGTCGCCGAGCAGTTTGTCGGCGCGCAGGTCGTCGGGGTTGATCTCGCTCCTCGCCGCGGCGACGACGGCCTCGGGTAGTCCGAGTCGCTGGGCAATGGCTAAGGCGTTGGAGCGGCCCGGGAGGCCGATGGTCAGATGATAGGTGGGACGCAGAGTCTGGAGGTCGAATTCCAGTGAAGCATTGACCACGCCGGGCGTGGAATGGGCGAAGGTTTTGAGTTCGGGATAGTGCGTGGCGACGAAGGTGGTCACGCCGCGTTCGAGCAGGTGCGAGAGGATGGCGCGCGCCAGCGCCGAACCTTCCTGCGGGTCGGTGCCAGCGCCGAGTTCGTCCAGGATGACCAGGGCGCGGCGGTCGGCCTTCTTCAGGATGTGGACGATGTTGGTGATATGGCCGGAGAAGGTGGAGAGGGATTGCTCGATGGACTGCTCGTCGCCGATGTCGGCGTAGACGGCCTGGAAGCAGGGCAGCTCCGAGCCGGACTGGGCCGGGATGTGCAGCCCGGATTGAGCCATCAGCGCCAGCAGGCCAACGGTCTTGAGCGAGACGGTCTTGCCGCCCGTGTTGGGGCCGGTGATGACCAGGGCGTAGGTGCCCGGAGCGAGGTCAATGGTGATGGGGACAACAGTTGCCGGATCCAGTAGCGGATGCCTTGCATCGAGTAGTTTGACGGTTGATAGGTCGAAAGTCGAATGTCGAAGGTCGGGATTGCCTGACCTTCGACCTTCGACCTTTGACCATGTTTTGAGAATCGGCTCGGACCCGCGAACTGCTTCCGCGTATTTGGCCTTGGCAAACGCCAGATCCAGTTCCGCCAGCGCGGCCACGCCCGGGACGATCTCTCCGGCCAGCGCGCCGACTTGCTCCGAGAGGGCGGCCAGGATGCGGCGGACTTCGTCGCGCTCGGCCAGTTGCAGCTCACGGTAGGTGTTGTTGAGCTCCACCACCGCCAGCGGCTCGACGAACAGGGTCGCGCCGGTAGATGACTGGTCGTGGATGATGGACTTGATCTGCCCTTTGAACTCGGCGCGCAGCGGGATGACGTAGCGCCCGTCGCGCTGGGTGATGAGGGCTTCTTGCAGCTTGGAAGCAGTGCCGGGGTCGGTGAGATATCTTTGCAGCCGCGTCATCAGCCGGTCATGCGCCACGCGCACCTCGCGGCGGATGCCTGCCAGTTTATCTGAGGCGCTGTCGAGCACTTCGC
>MNXK01000233.1:265-4044 GCA_001872165.1 Anaerolineae bacterium CG2_30_58_95 | reverse complement strand
CCAGGTGGGATGTTCGTTCGTCCCAACGATGCCCATCGCCTGCATGGCGGTCAGGTAATACTGACCAAAACCACCCAGCTTGTTGACAAAGTAGTCCACGTCCAGAGAGACAGGGTCGTCCGCTTTCCACCAGCGGCGCACTTTGAAATTGTTGATACCACTGCCGACCAGCCCGCCGATGATCTCACGATCTTTGTGATGGCTGAATGCCCCCAAGATCAGCGCCACCTCGTGACGTTTATAGAACGAACCACGAAAATCCTTGAGCAGCCGGCTGGAATCTGGCAAGTTGATAAAGCGATGCAGAACCCAGGCATAAAAACTATAATAGCGCGCCCGGTCGGTGGTGGTGATAATTCCGGGGATCAGCCATTGCTGATAGCCCTGGGCTGCACCTTCCACGCCAAGTTGGTCTTCGCCGGTGACGAAGGTGTCGGTGAGTTCAGCAGTCCATTGAGGCAAGGAATTCATACTCATCCCCTTACGCTCGGAATCCGTTAAAGCCACTCTAGCAAATGGAACGCATTCTCGTACTTCCGAAAACGCGGACGCGGGGTAATGCCTTTGCTGGTAACGTTACAGAAATTGATCGAATATTTCCCCTTATTCACGCCTTCTTTGTTTTGGTTAGCTTCCTGGATCAATTCCAGCGAAGGAACGACCCAATAGGTGTTGGCCTGCTCCGAGTAAAAAATGAAATAAAAGTTCTCGCGCGGCTGGCGAATTTCCATTGCGGCAAAACGCCCAGCATTCGTTGGTTCACAATCTTTGGAGCGGGCTTTGATTTGTATATCGAGATACCGCAGGTTGCCATTCCCTTTATCGAGACGGATGACACAGTCAATCTGTTGGTCATCCACAAGAGTCATATAAACATCGAAATTGCGGCGTAGAAGTTCAGCGACAGCGATATATTCCTGTCGTTTCCCAAAAGAGGCAGACGAGCGAAATTGTGTCATGAATCACTCCGTGAATTTTCCTTTGAATACTGCCACAATGCCCGGTCGAGTGTACGCATGGAAACACCTGCTTCTGTGGCCAGTTGCCGACAAGTCAGTGTGTACTCCCACCAAAAATCGAACTGGTAGACAGGCGGCGTCTCCACCCCCAGCGACCACAGAGCACGGAAATCGAGAATCGGGTAAGTGTCTGCATGCCCAAAATGGAGCAGCACCGAAGCTGTTGGCCAATTGACACCAGCCAGCAGGGTTAGCACTTCGATGCGCAGACGCTCATCCGGCGTGGACAGCGCCGTTTGCGTGACCGCCTGGATGAACCCATCCGGGTTGCTCGCTACCCTCGGCTGGCTGCGCGGAGTCTTCCAGCGGCATACATCCACAAAATCCGATTTGGTGAAATACCCCCGGGCGCGGACTTGCGGCGCGATGACCATTTCTACCTGATAATCATCTGCCGCCGGATAGAGACTTGCCCAATGATGGACTTCTTTCAGGTCAAAACGGAGAGAAAACATGGCTTGTCCTTTGAATTAGTCCCTGCCAATCATCCCAAAATGCCTCAGCGCGGACCGGATCGGCTCCACCTTCCCCGGCGGACATGGCTCGACCCGCTCCGCGCCCTGCCGGTTGGGTGCCTTGCGCATGGGCAGGCCGGACATGTGCTTGACGTGCGCTATCCAGCACGTTGCAGGGACAAAGCCATACTGCTGCTTGATCCAGGCTTGGATTTGTTTGTAGGTTGCCATAGATTATCCTTCCATCCCATCCCACGCCTCCAAAACGAGACGTCGCGTCCTGTACTCGCCATACCGCCGAATTTCTTTGTCCTTCAGCACGCGGAAGGTTTCGGCAGGGAAATCCTCGCCATGGACTTCCTTCGGGTCAAGGATGTAGCGCAGTGCGTCGCAGATATAGCCGTCTGACCAAAAATGCCAATCCACCAAGCCCGAAGGCGGTAATAGGAAGCAAGAGGACAAACCCCTAACGTAAAGTGAGTCTCAGCACCCGCAGTAAATCGAAGGTGTTGATGAACTTGACTTCTATCCGTTGGCAGATATTCGGTATCTTGATTTCACCCGCTATCAGGCTTGATTTCTTACTGGGCTGCTCCGCTTTGAGACTTTCCATTGTCACCACAACGAAGTCATGTGCCTTTGCGTAGGCAATCACCCAGGGGTCTGCGCCTTTCAGAAAGACCTGAACGTGTTGGGGTTCGTAATGGCGAACCGCCAAATCGGCAATCTCGCTATACGCTGTAACAGTGCTCTCGTCTGGGGTAACGAACAGAGACTCTTTATGGGCTTTTGCCCATTCAGCCAGTTGGTCCTTTGTATGGGCGATTTCATCGTAAATTGGCAGGGGGCTAAGGATAATTCCCTGCGCCGCCCAATCGGAAAACGCATCCCAGAAACCGGGCGCAATATCGAAGGCATAGTAGCGCCGATGGGCCTCGATGTATACATTCGCATCCAAGCAGTAAGTCATTTCCCGCTTCCAGGTTATCCAGTCAATCGCTGCTGGAGGACAGTTTCCAGAGTCTGAGGATGGATATTCAGCAAACGAGCGGCCCCCTGGTATAGAAGAGAACCTTGCCGCAAGGCAGTAATAATCTCTTGCATCAAAAGGCGTCCGTTACGGTTGCGCAGGGTGCGATAAAAATCCCCGCCGCCTCTTTCAGATTCGGGAGCAAACTCCCTGGCCTCCTGCTGTGCTTGAGCATACGCGCTTTGGACACTCTCCCAAGGGAGTAGGTTAACTTCATAGGCTCGAATGAGAATGACAAACACGCTCACGCGGAACTGCTTTGCCAGTTCCTGCGCTATTTCCAGGGTGTTCGGTTGTCTCCCCCATCGTTGCGTAAGGAGTTCGCCGGGCACGAGCAATTCGGCAGCCACCTGATTGCATAACCGTTCGATGCTCCCGGTTCCAGGAGACATCGTCGGCTCGAGCGTGGGATTAGAGATGCCGCTCGTTCCCGTCCAGAGATGCCCCAGTTCATGAGCCAGCGTGAAGATGCGCCCAGCGACAGAGTCACGCGCGTTGATGAAAACCAGCGGGGCGTATTCATCCGTCAGGGCAAAGCCGCGAAACTCTTTTACAGAGAGCGTCCGGTGGGTATCGCTCAACGCAAAACCGCTTTGTAAAACAATGATGCCCGCTTCCTCGGCGTGGCGGACGAGCAAGCGTAAATGCTCATTCCAGGATTTAGCGTCCCGCGCCGGTGGAATGGGCAAATCGAGCACCTGTCGAATATCCTGCGCAATCTTTTCGGGAGTGTCACCGGCGACAAAACGGCCGACAAACGGAAGCGGGGTGGCGCCTTCTTGAGTCCGCCATTCGCGCAGCCAGTCATGTTTACGTAGCGCATCGTTGAGCACATCTTCGAGTTCTGGGCTGAATTTGCCGCGCTCGGCCTCGGGCAGGGTGCGGAAGTCCGTCACCGGTAAAGCGGTCGTTGGCGGCGCAGAGAGGAAAAGGTACCCCAGAGAGATGCGCAACGCGCGCGCCAGCGCCTGCGTTTGTCGAAATGTAGGATGCGCGCTGCCTGCTTCCCAGGCGCGCACAACTTCCGGTTTTTGAGCCAGCCCGACTTTTTTTGCCAATTGCTCATTGCTCAATCCGGCGCGCTGTCTAGCCCATTGTAAGAGCAGAGGATTTATTTTCACGCCATCCATTGCAAATTCATCCGATATGTACCTGTGCCTTTGCAGGTATTTGAGAAACCGATTACACAATCTATAATGTAGCACAGGACGACAAGAATGTCAAAAGATTGTCCCTACTTGCGGGTGAGCCGGTCCCACATCGCCAGCACCAACC
>MNXK01000233.1:0-256 GCA_001872165.1 Anaerolineae bacterium CG2_30_58_95 | reverse complement strand
AACCGCCTCGTGCGGAACTCGCCATACAGCCGAATCTCCTTCTCCTTCAGCACGCGAAACGTCTCGCCGGGGAAATCTTCGCCGTGGACTTCTTTGGGGTCGAGGATGTAGCGCAGTTCGTCGCGGGTGAGACCGTAGAGACGGGCGTAGTAGGCATCCAATTCGGCGCGGATTTGGGCGCGGCGCCCTGGCGGGTCATCCCAGCGGAAGGGTTCGCCGTGGTAGCCCATGTCTTCGGCGAAGGGACGCAGGTCGT
>MNXK01000067.1 GCA_001872165.1 Anaerolineae bacterium CG2_30_58_95 | reverse complement strand
CTGCAAGAGCGGCACTGTCTTGTTCGCACCATGTTTCGAGGGATTGGACGACACCTGGCCTCTTAGCCACCTGGTGCGCCCGTCGCACGCGGTCCCACAGGTTGCCGCGACTGGGGACGGAGACGATCCTAAATGAAGGCAGCAGAAGACCGGTCAGGGATTTGCCCATCACGCAGCTGGTATCCAGCCCAAACACCTTGTCCTGATAAATGAATGGTTGGTCGGAATTCGTATAGTTCTGATGCCCCACGATCACTGGCCGGTCACCGTCATACAACTCATACCAGGGAAGTTCATAATGACCTCGCAGAATCCTCTCGCCTCCCATCGTACCACAGACAATCAATGGGCTCTGTTCAGAGAGAGGAAGACCCGGTTCGAGATAACCGTGTACAATGATAGCCTCTGGAAGATCCAGGTAGAGGGGCAGGGTGCTCATCCATTGGATTGCCTCAGAGTAAGCTTCGGCCAATTGGACCCGGCTGATGCGTTGTGAAACCGAAAGCTGAATCTCTCCTCGACTGGCGCGAACATGCTTACGTTCGTGGTTACCCATCAAAGCATGGGCATTCGGCTTGTTCTGGAAGAAGTCCAATACCTGTGGTGTTTCCGGCCCACGATCTACAATATCACCGACAGCCAATAGAGTATCATCATCTCCAGGGCCGGCTTTATCGAGCAATGCCTGAAGTTCAGCGCAACAGCCATGAATATCGCCGATCACAAGGGTTGTCATTATTTCAAAAAGGTTCGAAATATTTCTTCGTCCAGGAGCAATCGTATGCTGGGATTCATTCTCCGTTTTGGACAAGGTCCTCGACCGTGAACAAACCGATCTCCTCGCGTGCCGCCTGTTCTTTCAGTGCATCCGTAAAACCTTTGCGTGAGAATAGAACGTACAGAATGTGTTGGATGCCGCTTTCCTCGGCCATTGCCCCTGCCCGGTGTTTCAGGTCTTCCAGGATGTTCGTCCCGACCGGGTTGACCGACCACTTGCACTCCCCGACCAGCCCCGTCTTTCCGGTCTGGTTGAGCGCCAGAACATCCAACTCCGCACCATGGCTCCACCAGCTCCCGATCCTTTCGGGCAGGAAGGACCATTTCCCTGTCCGCGCCCCGGCCGCGACGAATTCCCGGGCGGCCTCTTCGAAGGCGGCCGCGGCAAAATGATCCAGGTCCGGCTGCACGCGCTGGGCCAGAACGGAGTCGGCCAATCCCAGGTCGAGCGAACCCTGGTTGGGATGCACGTAACGGAACCAGAAGCGCAGGAAATGATCGTCAATCTGGTACAAGCCGCGCTTGCTTTTTTCGGGCTGGCTTTCGGTGGCCGGCACCCGGCGAGTGATCAGCCGCATCTGCTGCAGGATGTCGAGGTAGCGAGCGACGGTATGTGCAGATCCGATTCCCGAGGCCTGGGCGATCTCGTTCAGCCGGGTATTTCCCTGGGCAATCGCCCGCAGGAGGGAGAAATAGTTGCGCGGCTCACGCAGTTCTTCCATGAGCAGCAGGCGCGGCTCACTGTAGAGCGACCCTGAACGGGCATCCAGGATGTGCTGGCGGATGTTGGCCAGCAAGGTTTGCCGGTCACTGAAAGTGGTCAAATAGTAGGGCATGCCGCCGACGATCGCCCAGGCCAGGAACTGCTCTTCTGGTGTATATTTCGAGTAGAAGAGAGCAGAGGAGGGGAGGCCGAACGGCTGCAGCAGCGCGCTGCCGGTCCGCCGTCCATACAGTGGAGCCTGGTATCCCAGGATCTCGGTCTCCATCATTCCGATGTACGAGCCGCACAGGATCAGCATCACCCGCGTGTTTTTCAGACGTTCATCCCACACCTTTTGCAGGATGGAGGGAATGGCCTTGTTCCCACTGATGAGGTAGGTGAACTCATCGAGCACTACCACCGGCCGACTGGGCAGATCCGCCAGGGAGCGGAACGCGGCTTCCCAGGATGGAAATGTAAAGCCCGCCGGCGTCTCGGAATGGTTGAAGCCCCAGATTTGTTGAGAGAAGGTCGCCAGTTGCTCACTGTCTGCACTGAGGGTTGCAATGAAGAAAATATGCGCTTTCTCGGCGCAGAAAGCGCGCAGAAGTTCGGTCTTGCCAACCCGACGGCGGCCATACAAGACAAACAGCTCCGCCCGCTCCGAGTGATACAGGTCTGACAACTGGTCGAGCTCGGTTTTCCGATTGATGAACATATCTGCCTCCAGAATACAAATCGTGATTATTATAATCGTAATTTGTATTATTGTTCGGCCTCCCGTTTCCAACTTTCATTTCTTCGTAATTCGCCACTTTTTCGATTTTAGTGGCGAATTACGAAAACAGTTGCCAGTCAGGGCAAATCACAAAACCGAGAAATCTATAACAATTCCGGCGCTAATAAAACGATGTCACCGATGACCTATCCATTTTCCAATTTCCAACAGCCCATTTGCTTGGGCAGCATCGCTGTAAGCGAGCTATATCAGCAGTGGCTAGACGCGACAGGTCAGAGATGGCGTATCCTTTGAAGTGCAAGAACTCAACGAAAGAAAAGGGGAATAACTCTACCGGCACATAACGACCCGTCAATCGTGTGCCTAACTCTCGACTGAGCAGTGATGCGTTCGAGCCGGTGATGTAGAACTTGATCCCCATGTCCATAAAGCGACGCACGAAGTGTTCCCAACCGGCAATGTTTTGCACTTCATCAATGAGAAACACCCTCCGTTCGCCAAAGAGTTCCAGCAGCGCCTGGTACAGGTCATTGGCATCCTCAGCCTGGAATCCCAAGAAGCGATCATCCTCGAAGTTGACGTAGTGGAACTGATCCTTTCCCAGCCGATGAGCAAGCTGCGCCAGCAGGGTGGACTTTCCCACCCGTCGCAACCCTGAAATGATCACAGCATGAGGAAGTTATGTCAGTAATAATATCGTAAATCCCCAGCGGAGGGAGTGGGATTCGAACCCACGGTGACTTGCGCCACGACGGTTTTCAAGACCGTTACCTTCAGCCGCTCGGTCATCCCTCCAGGCGAAAGGATTTTACCATAACTTTGAAGGCCTGCGGCGGGCGAAGGCTCATTTTCCCGAGGCGTGATGCGTGATCCGTGAAGTCCCCCCACGCATCACGCATCACAAATCACGTTATAATACCGGACATGAAATATCATATTTGGACGGAAGGCTGTCAAATGAATGTGGCCGACTCGCAGCGTTTGGGGTCGGCCCTTGAACGCTTGGGCTACAGTCTTACCGATTCCGCCGAAGAAGCCGATGTCATCGTGCTCAACACCTGCGTGGTGCGCCAATCCGCCGAGGACAAGGCCACCGGGCGGCTCCACTCGCTGCGTCCGCTCAAGCAGCGCAACCCCAGGCTGGTCATCAACCTGATGGGCTGCCTGGTAGGTGTGAAAGGGGATGAGAAACTGCGCGCCCGCTTTCCTTTTGTGGACGTGTTCTCGCCGCCCTCCGACCCGGGGCCGCTCGTGGCTTACCTGACCCAGGGCGAGGCGCGGGCGCTCGAGGCGGCCCGGACCTCGAATCTGTCCGCCGTTATGGACAACGATTTGACTCTGCCCGAGCACGAGCGCGGCAAACTGGTCTCGGCCTACGTGCCAGTCGTTTATGGCTGCTCGCACGCCTGCACTTTCTGCATCATCCCGTACCGGCGCGGCGTGGAACGCTCACGTCCGGCCGTCGAGATCGTGACCGAGGTGCGCGCCCTGGTCGCGCAGGGCGTGCGGGAAGTCACCCTGCTCGGCCAGATCGTGGATCGCTACGGCAAGGATCTGCCCGGCGGCCCCAGCCTGGCAAAATTGCTGAAGATGCTGGAGCAGGTAGAGGGTCTGGAACGCATCCGCTTCCTTACATCCCATCCCAATTATTTCAGCGAAGAGTTGATGGAGGCGGTCGCTGAATTGCCCAAAGTCATGCCGCACATCGAAATCCCCCTCCAGGCCGGGGATGACGAAATCTTGAAAAATATGCGGCGCGGCTACACCCAGGCCGACTACCGGAACATGATCGGAAAAATCCGCGAGAAAATCCCCGGCTGTTCGATTGCCACCGACATCATCGTCGGCTTTCCCGGCGAGAGCGAGGCGCAGTTCATGAAAACCTACGAGTTGCTTTCCACCCTGAAGTTGGATGTGGCTCACCTGGCGCGGTACTCGCCGCGCGCCGGTACGGTCTCGGCGCGGCGCATGAGCGATGACGTGTCAGACGAGGAGAAAATGCGCCGCTTCCGCCTGCTGGAAGAATTGCAGGAGGGGATTGCCGCCAAGATCGCCGCCCGTTATCTCGGCCAGACCGTCGCGGTGCTGTTCGAGGAGAAGGTCAAGGGCCGCTGGAGAGGCCGCACGCCAACCAACAAGCTGGTCTTCGTCGAAAGCGACGAAGACTTGCGCGGCAAGATTCTGCCGGTCACCGTGACGTGGGCCGGGCCGTGGTCTATGCAGGCAA
>MNXK01000091.1 GCA_001872165.1 Anaerolineae bacterium CG2_30_58_95 | reverse complement strand
GGGTGTGCGGCTTGAGTTCCGGGCGCGGGGCGGGAAGGACTTCCAACATTTTATCCAGTATGAAGAGCCGCGCCTGTCGCGCCTGCTCCAGCGCCTGCTTCATAATTTCCGTGCTTAGACCGGTAATCTTGATGTCCATTTGCAGGGCCGTGATGCCATTCGTTGTCCCGGCTACTTTGAAGTCCATGTCGCCGAGGTGATCTTCAGCGCCCTGGATGTCGGTCAAAATCTGGTAGCGTTCGCCTTCCTTGACCAGTCCCATCGCCACGCCCGCGACCGGCGCTTTGATCGGCACGCCGGTATCCATCAGCGCCAGCGTGGAGCCGCAGACGGAAGCCATCGAGGACGAGCCGTTGGAGGCCAATACTTCGGACACCAGCCGCAGGGCATAGGGGAATGTCTCCTCGGACGGGATGACCGGTTCGAGGGCGCGCTCGGCCAGCGCGCCGTGCCCGACCTCGCGCCGGCTCTGGCCGCGCAGCATTTTTGTCTCGCCCGTCGAGAAGGGCGGGAAGTTGTAGTGGTGCATGTAACGCTTGGTATCCACTGGGCTGAGCGTATCAATCTCCTGGGCTTCGCGCAGCGTGCCGAGCGTGGCCAGGGTTAGCACCTGGGTTTCGCCGCGCGTGAATAGGCCGGAGCCGTGCGCGCGCGGGCTGAATCCGACCTCGCACCAGATCGGGCGGATCTCGGTCGGGGCGCGGCCATCCGGGCGTTTGCCCAGGTTCAGGATGCGCTCGCGCACGAGGGTCTGTTCAGCCTGGTCGAAGGCCTCTCGGACGGAAGCCGGCGTCGGGTAGTCCGTTGCGTTGGCTTCGTCTGGCACGGTGCACATTTCGGCAACGATTCCGTCTTTGAGCGTCGTCATGCCGCCGTAGAATTCATTCTTCGTCAGGGGCTTGTCGAGCAGGCTGCTGATTGCGCCGCTGACGCGCTCGAATACTTTCTTGCGCAGGTCGGCATCCGGCACGAAGAAAGTGACTTCACGCTTGGGCTTGCCAATCTCAACCTGCATCTGGCGCTGCAATTCGATCAGCGGCTGGATGGCCTGGTGGCCGAATTCCAGCGCGGCGACCATGATGTCTTCGGGAACTTCGTCTGCGCCGCACTCGACCATCAGGATGGCATCCCGCGTGCCGGCGATGCGCAGGTCGAGGTCGGATTTGTCTATTTCGGGGAAGGTGGGGTTGGCGATGAACTGGCCGTCCACGCGCCCGACGCGTACGGCTGCCACCGGGCCGTTCCACGGGATGTCGGAGATCATGATGGCGGCGGAAGCGGCGTTGATGGCCAGGATGTCGAGCGGGTTTTCAGCGTCCGCGGAAAGCGAGTACATGATGATCTGGACTTCGTTGCGCATGCCATCCGGGAAGAGCGGGCGCAGCGGGCGGTCGGTGAGACGGGCGGTCAGGATGGCGTCGGTGGAGGGGCGACCCTCGCGGCGGAAGAACGAACCGGGGATTTTGCCGCCAGCGTACATGCGCTCTTCGTAGTCCACGGTGAGGGGGAAGAAGTCAATGCCCTCGCGCACATCGCCCATGGTGGCGGCCGCGAAAACGACCGTGTCATTCAGGTGCACGGTGACTGCGCCGCCGGCCTGGGCAGCCAGTTTGCCGGTTTCGATGGCAATCGTCCGGCTACCCACGGATGTGGTGTAACGTTTTGTTTCGGGTTTCATAATTTTCTCCTGTTGCGCAAAATTAATTTTGCGCTACTTATTCCCGCCAGGTCAGGGACTGAAGAACACGGACAACGAATGGGAAACGAATAAACGAATGTTTATCGTAGGGGGTTCGTGAGGCGTTGTCAGCGCTATTCAATTCCCAACCGGCGGGTTCATAAAAAGAGTAGATGGGCATTTGCCCATCTACTCGGGCTAACTTATCCTTTTACTTCCTGCGCAACTTAAGTTGATCTGTCAGCACCAGGTAACGCTGGTACTCTGCCTTGCGCAGGTAGGCCAGCAAGCGGCGACGCTGCCCGACCAGCTTGAGCAAGCCATGGCGGCAGGATTCGTCGTGTCCGTGGGCGCGCAGGTGATCGGTCAATTGGTTGATGCGGCTGGTTATAATGGCAACTTGTACTTCCGGCGAGCCGGTATCGCTTTCGTGTCGGTGGTACTCCTCGATTAATTTGGTTTTTACTTCCTTGTTGAGCATGACGTATGCGTCTCCTTACTAAGATTTTTGGCAGGTCTCCCGACCGGCAGGTTTGGCCGCCGATGGGACCAGTCACGGGCGAGATTATACCAGAAAACGAAATTTGGTGTCGTTGCGAGCCGCCGCTCTCTGGCGGCGAAGCAATCTCCTCGCAGGCTGGGAGACTGCTTCGCAAAGATCGCTCGCAGCGACACCATCAACAATATCGCCAATCCTATTACTACATAGGCTTTCTAAGAATCTCACGTAAACCAGCCTGCAATTCAGGCGAGCAGGTAGGCAGCATACGCCGCAGGATGCGCAGCATTTCCGGGTTTTTCGAGGCCGCGATGACTTCACGCAGAAAATGCAAGGTTTCGGTCAGGGAGATGCGCTCCAGTGCGGCAAGGCAGGCCTGCAGGTCCAGTTGCGTGGACGGGCGGGCGGTCTCGACCGCCGGCCGCAGGATGCGGAAGACGGCCGGCAGGTTCTCGAATCCCGGTTCATCGAGCAGCGGGATTAGCGCCCGCAGTCCCCAAATTTGCGCCCTGTGATCGGGTGATTTGAGCCAGTCCTCGATCAAGAGGAGTAGCACCTGGGAGTTCTCGCGGCGCAACCGTTTCAAGGCGTCCGTCAACAGCGCAGCCTGGATTTCCGGGTCTTTGGACTGTTGCACCCATTCGGGGAGCAGCGAGAATAATGGCATCGCTGAAGCGGGGGGGATGAAGCCTACAAGATGACAGGCCAACAGCCGGGTCTCCAGGTAGCTGGCTTTCCACAAGGCGCTCGCCAGTGCCGTGGCTTGCAACGGAAAGTGATCGGCCGGAGATTTTAATTCGCTCTCGATCTGTCGCATTACGTGTCTCGGTACGCGGTAGCTGGGCAGGGAGGCGCGCACGGCTGCCTGCGCCGGTCGGATGGTGCGGTTCGTGTAGAACTCGAACATTTCGTGCAGTTGGTGCACAAAAGCTTCCGGTTGATCGAAAGATTCGATCAACCGGGCAGTTTGAGTTTTGAGGAGACCGAGGTCAATGGCGGGCATGTTCCAGTGATCAGTAATCAGTAATCAGTTTTCAGTAATCAGTGATCAGTTTTCAGTGTTCAGTGATCAGGGACATTGTACTTCACCGGGACGACTTGCGCGGCGATTTCGGCCTCCAGCGTGGCGATCTCGGACCTGAGGCGGGCTACCGTTTCATCGAGCGGCACGATGACCTTATCCACCTTATGTCGCAGCTTCATTTCCACGCCGCCTGCCCTCGATGCCCGCTCGCTGACCGTGATGCGGATGGGACAGCCGATCAGGTCCGCGTCGTTGAATTTGACGCCGGGGCTTTCGTCGCGGTCGTCGAATAGAACTTCGATTTCAGCGGCTTGCAGCTCGCGATAAAGGCTTTCGGCGATTTCTTCGCTCCTGGAATCGCCTTTGCCGCGCAGCAAGACCAGGTGAACATGGTATGGTGCAACCGCCACCGGCCAGATCAGCCCATGCTCGTCGTGGTGCTCCTCGGCGATACAGGCCAGCAAACGCCCCACGCCGATGCCGTAGGAGCCCATGATGACCGGTTTGCTTTGTTTATCTCTGTCAACGAAGGTGCAGCTCAGGGCGTCGCTGTAGCGCGTGCCGAGTTGGAAGATGTTGCCGACCTCGACCCCGCGCGCCGCGCGCATGGCTGATCCGCACCCTGGGCAGGCCGCGCCCTCGTCCGCGGCGGCAATGTCTGTGACGAGGAAGGCCATGTAGTCGCGTCCATAATTGACGTTGAGCAGGTGGTAACCCTTTTCGTTTGCCCCGGCGACGAGGTTGGGGCTAAAAGTGATGGCATCGTCCACGACGATTTGTAGGGGCGGGGCTTGTCCCCGCCCTGGGGCGACCATAGGGGTCGCCCCTACAAGACCGATTGGCGAGGCAAATCCTGGCACCGCGCCAACGGCTTTGATTTCGTCTTCCGTGGCCGGTCGCAGTTCTTTCGCCCCAATGGCATTCGCCAGCTTGGTTTCATTCAAGTCCATGTCGCCGCGCACAATCGCGAAGATGAATTGTTCTTGTCCAGACCCTAAAGGTCTCTGAAGACCTTTAGGGTCTGGAGGAATGGTCGCCATGAAAAAGACGGCTTTGGCGGTCCTGGATTTCGGCACATCGAGGAAATTTGCCAGCTCCTCAATCGTGTGCGCGCCGGGCGTGGCGACTTTCTCGATGGGCTTCGGTTTTTCCAGGGGTGCGGCAGGTTTCTTGAAACGCGCCACCTGGCGGTTGGCGGTGTAGTCGCACGTGTCGCACAGCAGCAGGGTATCCTCGCCGATGGGTGTCAGGTACATGAACTCGTGCGCCAGCTTGCCGCCCATCATACCGGTGTCCGATTTCACGGCAATGACGGGTAGGCCGCAGCGATGGAAGATATTGAAATAAGCTTGGTAATGGGCGCGGTACTGTTTATCCAGCCCATCCCAATCCGCGTCCAGGCTGTAGCTGTCCTTCATGGTGAACTCGCGCACGCGGATCAACCCAGCGCGCGGACGTGGGTCGTCGCGCCACTTGGTTTGGATGTGGTAGATCAGGCGCGGCAACTGCTTATATGACTGTACCTCGTGGCGCACCAAGTCGGCGACCACTTCCTCGTGGGTCATCGCCAGAACCATGTCGTGGCCGGACTTGTCCTTGAAGCGCCCCATCTCCGAGCCGATCTGGTACCAGCGCCCGGTCTCTTTCCACAAGTCGGCGGGATGTACCACCGGCATGGCGACCTCTTGTCCGCCGATGGCGTCCATTTCCTGGCGTAGGATGTTCTCGATTTTCGTCATGGATCGCTTTGCCAGGTGTAAATAGCTGAAGATGCCAGCTCCCAACTGGCGAATGAATCCAGCGCGAACCAGCAGTTTGTGGCTGACGACTTCTGCCCCTGCACTGAGCCTGGCCAAAGTGTCGGCGGGGGCGTCGCGCAGGGTTTGGCCGAATAATTGACTCATCTTCATGTTAGTCTGCCTGAAGGTGTTCCGGTGTCACGTGCTACAGTGTCACGGGAATGCCATTTGTCAAGACTGCCCGCCGAAGGGAGCGCGGGCAGTCTGGCGTTTTGGTTGGGCTGGGATGTCTAGGCATATGCAAAAACGTTCATTTTCACCGATTTCAATGGATTTGACTTTCCGTGTACCAATAAGCGAACTTTTTCAACTGTGCCGCTGGCGAATACTTCTTCCCCGCAGTGGTCACATACCTGGGCGGGGATATTTTCGACCAGGACTGGCTCGCCATCAATTTGAAATACTTCATTGATCAATTCCTGGTGTGCTTTATTAGAACCGCAAACATGAAACTGGAACATGGCTATCTCCGTAAGACGACTATTCGTACTTTAGCGGGAATCGTTCTGGAAATTTCAAGGCATCCAGTTCGATGTCAATGTCAAGTTCATCCCAATGAAAGTCGCCGTGACTTTCGCGGAAATTATATATTTGATGGAGGGTCGCATTTTTAAACGCCGGATAGAGCGAGAAGGGAACGAAGGATTCACCATCCCCGGTCAGCAACCAAAACCCATCTTTTTCTATACTGGTGATCTGGCTGCGGACTTGCAGTTCATTGTGGGAAATGTCTACGCCACTCATTTCTAAATTTCTCCTCATGCTTGCGTACCAACCGTTCGATCTCATTCAATTCATGCGTTTTTAGCTCGTGATAATCTGCCAGCGCAATGATCGGTTCCAGCCAAAACTTGGCTTTTCCATTCTGCCCTTCTATGTGGACGTGCATGCGCGGCTCTTCGCTGCTGTTGAAGTAAAAGCGATAGGCTTTTTCGCGATGGATCGTTGGCGACATGAGTCAATTATACAGCATCCCCGCCCCTAGCGGACAGATAAACCCGGCGCGCATGAGCAGTTGGTGGCTGGCGACATCTGCCTCCGAAGGCGCAGCGCGTAGGGTCTGGCCGAAGAGTTGAGATAGTTTCACTTGAAATCTCCCAGCCAGATCGCCCACTCCACCGCCTGTGCCATTGGCTCATCTGCTGTGATTATTTGAATATTCAGTCGTTGAGCAAGGACAGCGTAACAGGCGTCATAGGCGGTCAGGTTCTTCTGCGAAGCCAACACGAGCGCACCTTCCATCAGTTCTGCTGTGGAAACAGGCTTCAATGCCAGAGTGTTCAAATCTGCCAGATCAGCCTGCGAGTCTTCCAAAGAGCGCCCAAAGCGGCGCATATATTTCAGCAGGATATTGGCGCACTCGATGTAAAACAAGTCGGGGATGTAAAGCTCGGCGGGCGGGTCTTCGCTCAGTTTTGCGAAGAGCGCGTGCGCCTGCTCCGAGAGCGGTTCATCCACAAAGAGTTTGATCCCGACGCTGGCGTCCACGACAAAACGCAAACCTCCGTTGCTCATCGCTTGCGGTCCTCGCGCAGCAGGTCGAGGCTGGAGAGGGAGTTGGCGGGAGGCGTAAAGCGGCGGAGGCGGATGGAGGTCAACGCCTGCGCCTGGTTCCTGCGGCGCTCTTCTTCTTCCAGAGATTGTGCCAACATCATCACGACCTGCGCGCTCAGTGACCGGTTACGC
>MNXK01000037.1 GCA_001872165.1 Anaerolineae bacterium CG2_30_58_95 | reverse complement strand
AGGTGCAGCATCCAGTAACAGCCTTCGCGGCAGGGCGTGCATTTGCCGCACGACTCGTGCTTGAAGAAATGAATGGTCTTGTTGATGACCCAGTCAATGCTGACGGTATCGTCAAGCACGATAACGGAAGCAGACCCCAGGTCCGCGCCCAGCGCCCGGACGGAGGCATAGTCCATCAGCGTGTCAAGCGCTTTGTCATCGGCGACGATGAACGAGGACGACGCGCCGGCCGGCATGATCGCCTTGACCGGGCGGTCGTCTATCACACCGCCGCCGTGTTTGTAGATGAGTTCGCGAAAGGTCGTGCCGAAGGGCAGCTCGTAGTTGCCTGGCCTGTTGACGCGGCCGGAGAGCGAGAATATCTTGACCCCGGCGCTGTCTGCCGTGCCGAGCGACTTGTACCACTCCGCGCCTTTCTCGATGATGAGCGGCACGTTGGTCAGCGTCTCGACGTTGTTGATCACGGTCGGCTTGCCGTACAGGCCGTAGACCGCCGGGAAGGGCGGGCGGATGCGCGGCTGGCCGCGGCTGCCCTCCATCGATTCGAGCAGGGCGGTCTCTTCTCCGCAGATGTACGCCCCCGCGCCCAGGTGGGTGTGGATGCGCAGGGAGTAATCCGTGCCGAAGAGTCTGTCGCCCAGGAAACCGGCCTTTCCCATTTCTTCGATGCGCTTATCCAGTTCGGCCGCCACCGGCCAAAACTCGCCGCGCAGGTAGACGTAAGCCGCGTTCGCCCCAACCGCGTAGGAGGCAATCGCCACGCCTTCCAGGAACTGGAATGGGTTGCGCTCCATGATCTCGCGGTCTTTGAAAGTGCCTGGCTCGGACTCGTCGGCGTTGGCGACCACGTAATGCGGCCAGATATTAACCGGTATGAACGACCACTTGACGCCGGTCGGGAAGCCGGCGCCGCCGCGCCCGCGCAGGCCGGAAGCCTTGACCGCCTCGGTCACTTCGGCGGGTTTCATCTTCGTTACAGCCTTCTTGAAGGCCTCAAAGCCGCCGTTCTTCTTGTAAACATCAATTTTGCCGATGTCTGGGATCTCTCGATGACGCAGAAGGATATAGTTCATAAGTCTCTATTCTGCCAGGGGAATGATCTGTCCTTCACGACGGGCAATTTCGATAATCAAACTTGAATCGTCTTCTTTGTACTGCTTCTCGCCAACCGGGATGGGTTCAATGCGGCTGTCGGTGCGGCCAGCAAATACCCAAAGTTGTTCATAATCTTCATTCGTCCGCTTTCGGTCAAATTCAGGTGATACGACCAGCAAATCAATATCGCTCCATTTATGTTGTTTTCCTTTCGCGAACGAACCATACAAAACGCCATAACTCACAGGAATACCCTGCGCGCTCACGTATTGCAGGTATTTTTGAATAGAATTTACAACTGATTTAGGAGCCATGTAATCATCTCCTTTGCCGTCGCCAGATACTCCTGGGCTTTTTCCAGCGATGGCTGAGGAAAATACATATCCGGGTAGCGGCCTTCAATGTTGTATAGATTCATCTTCGTGCAATAATCCCTTTGCTCCTGCGACAAACCTACTTCACCAAGTTTAGCGAGTGCGAGAAGGTTATGAATTCTTGGCGGGATTTGCTTGGTTTGCTTGCAAACATGCGCCTTGATTGCTTTTTCTAGAGAGAGGTGCACAAAGAACAAGCCATAGGCAATTTCCTGGTCTCGATTTATCAACCTTTCAGCAAATTGCAAATCTTTCGTTGCGGTATCTCGCCAATAAGCAACATGTTTTTCGATGTTTATCATCTCGCATCTCTCAAAACTGATCACTGAATACTGATTACTGATTACTTCTTTGCCTTCCTCAACGCCTCAACGAGTTCCATCGTTCTGTCAACCGTCATATTCTCATGATATGCGATACCCTCGGCGGATTGCAACTGGAACATCGGCGCCTTGTCGCACCCGGCCAGGCACATCACGGCTTCGATGGTCACCAGTCCATCGGGCGTGGTCTCGCCAACCTGGATGCCCAGGTTGCCACACAGTTCCTCCAGGAACTTATCCGCGCCGCGCAGAGCGCAGGGCAGGTCCGTACAGACTTGCATACGGTACTTGCCGGCCTTCTCGTCGTGGAAGAGCGTGTAGAAACCAATTATTGAAGCCAAGTCGGTGGTAGTGATTTCGAGCATTTTGGCAATGTCAGCCATCGCCTCCTTCGTAACGTAGCCACCCTCACGCTGTGCAAGATAGAGCAGCGGCATGACCGCCGAGCGTTTCTGCTCCGGCGGGTACTTGGCTAAAATCTTTTTCACTTCTTCGGGATATTTTTCAGCCAGCATAAAACCTCACACCTGACACTGGAACACTTGACACGTGACACTTGACACTTATCTATCCACATCTCCCAGCACGATATCAACGCTGCCGATGATGGCAACCAAGTCAGCCACCAGGTGTCCTTTCGACATCAAGGGCATCGCCTGCAAGTTATCGAACGACGGCGTGCGCCAGTGGACGCGATACGGCTTCGGGCCGCCATCCGACTCCAAATAGACACCCAGTTCGCCACGCGGCGATTCGACTGCCGAATACACGGAGCCCTTCGGAGCGTTGAAACCCTCCGTCCACAGCTTGAAGTGATGGATGAGCGCCTCCATGCTGACGCCGATCTCCGAGCGCGGCGGCGGGACGAACTTGTGATTGTTGCTGCGCACCGGCCCCAACGGTAGCTTGTCCAGCGCCTGGACGATGATCTTGAGCGCCTCGCGCATTTCCTGAACGCGCACGAGGTAGCGTGCGTACACGTCACCTTCGGGGCGGGTCGGGACCTGGAACTCGTACTGCTCATACCCGGAGTATGGCCTGGTCTTGCGCAGGTCCCAGTCCACGCCCGCGGCGCGCAGCATCGGCCCGGTCACGCCGTATTGCAGTGCATTTTCACGCGTGAGCACGCCGATCTGCAGCGTGCGGTCGAGGAAGAGCGGATTCCTGGTCAGCAGGGCCTCGTACTGGTCAACGCGCGCCGGCATGACCTCGAGGAAGTCCCGTACAGCAGCCTCGAACTCGACCGGCACATCCCGCCACAACCCGCCGGGGCGGATGTAGGTGGTCATCATGCGCTGGCCGGAGCATAGTTCAAGGATGTCCATCACCATCTCGCGCTCGCGGAAGGCATAGAGGAACACCGACATCGCCGCCAAGTCGAGGGACGAGGAGGCGATCCACACCAGGTGCGAGGCGATGCGCTGGAGTTCGGCCAGGATGACGCGGATGGCCTGGGCGCGGGGAGGCACGTCTAATTCCAGCAGTTTTTCGACGGCCAGCGAATAAGCCAGGGTGTTGCCGACCGTGTTGAGGTAGTCCAGACGGTCGGTCATCACCTCGGCCTTTTGATACGTTTTGGCTTCCATGTTCTTCTCGATGCCGGTGTGCAGGAAGCCGATGTCGGGAATGCAGTTGACGACGATCTCGCCATCCAGTTCGAGCAGCAGGCGCAGCACGCCGTGAGTCGAGGGGTGCTGCGGCCCCATGTTGAGCAGCACGGTCTCGCCGCTGATGGCGCGCTCGGAGACAAGATGCTTCAGGTCGTCAACGGTCACTTCTTGCAGATCAGTCATAATGCCTCATGGTGCAGATCGGATCGCGGACTTCAGTCCGTAAAAAACAGACTGAATGCCTCATGGTACAGATCGGATCGCGGACTTTAGTCCGCAAAAAGCAGACTGAAGTCTGCATTCCGCTTTTCATTCCTTCGCATATGGTGCAGATCGGATCGCGGACTTCAGTCCGTAAAAAACAGACTGAATGCCTCATGGTACAGATCGGATCGCGGACTTCAGTCCGTAAAAAACAGACTGAATGCCTCATGGTACAGATCGGATC
>MNXK01000142.1 GCA_001872165.1 Anaerolineae bacterium CG2_30_58_95 | reverse complement strand
GCCAGCCGTTCGTGAATTGGAGCATGGCGCACGACGACCGCGCCGCCCACCACGTCGGAATGCCCGCCTAGGTATTTGGTGGTGGAATGTACTACGATATCAGCGCCCAGTTCCAACGGGCGTTGCAGGTAGGGGGTGGCGAAAGTGTTGTCCACCACAAGCAGGGTATCCGCATTGTGGGCATGGACGATCCCAGCCACAGACTGGATATCGCTCACGTTGAGCAGCGGGTTGGTGGGCGTCTCTAACCAGACCATGCGGGTGTTGGCGCGCAAACCTGCCTCCACCTGGGCTGTGTCGGTTGTGTCCACGTAAGAGAACTCCAGCCCGTAGCGGCGGTACTCCTTGTCGAACAATCGAAATGTACCCCCGTAGATATCATTCCCGGCGAGCACGTGATCGCCCGGCGCGAGCAGGCGCAGAACGGTATCCGTGGCAGCCATGCCCGAAGCGAATGCCAGCCCGGATTGCCCGCCCTCCAAAACGGCGATACAGGCTTCCAGCGCCGCACGGGTGGGATTGCCGGTACGTGAATACTCGTAGCCACGCTGTTTTCCGACGCCGTCCTGCTTGTAGGTGGAGGTCTGGTAAATGGGCGTCATCACCGCCCCGGTCGCAGGGTCAGAATGCTGCCCGGCGTGAATGGCCTGGGTTTCAAATTTCATGGTTTTCTCCAAAGCCTGTAGTGATTTTCTCCTGCTTGCAGATTTACAGCTGCTCAAGCCGATTGACGAGCAGCCTTCCTGCGCAGCAGAATGATCGCCGGCAGGGCAACCGCCAACCCAATCAAAGCAACGATTTGCGATTGGGTCATCCCCCAAGCGATGATCCGGTAGGAACTGGTAAAACCCAGCAGGAAGCGTTCCAGGCTGTACAGGCCGAGATAGACCAGGAACAACATCCCGTCCGGCCAGCGGTGCTTGCGCAGTTGCCACAGCAGGGCAAAGATGCCCACGTTGACAATTATCTCATAGACCGGCATCGGCGTGTAATATACACCCAATTGCGGCACCATGGCATTGGGGTTGGTGTAAGCAAACCCAAATGGACCCGTGGTCGGCTTGCCCATGGCATCGCCGGTGATGACGCAGGCGATCCGTCCGACTGCCTGAGCCAGCACCACTCCCGGCGCAGCCGCGTCCAGCAGGGATGAGAGTCGCCAGCCTTTGCGCCAGGCCAAAATGGCCATCGTCAATAACCCGCCCGCCAGCGCCCCCCAGATCGCTAATCCGCCTTCCCAGATGTACAGGGCCGAGATCGGGTCGGCTGCAAACCGGTCTGACCAGTGATCGAGAACATGGAAGAGGCGCGCGCCGACCAACCCGCCGGGGATGACCCACATGGCTATTTCGTAGATGTCATCCTTCTTAAATCCTTTTCTGGATGCTTCGTTTGTTGTCAGCCAAAGGCCAATGCCTATTGCCGTTAGAACGATGAGGCTGTACCAGCGCAACGCGAAGTGCCCGATGGAAAAAATAAAGGGGTCAATGGAAATTGTGATCATAAAAACACCTCCGAAGGATTACTGATTTGATAGTGCGCTTATCCGAGATAAGCCTTTCAACGCGAAATCCCGGACACAGAATTACGAAAATAATTATCGCTACTTGCCAGTATAGGTTTGCTGCTGAATATGTTAAAGCGCCATTTGCCCCATTAACCGATAAGCAATTTGGCGTATGGCACGCCTCTCCTCGCGGCAGCTTATAGTTGATAACATATATCCAATTTATCCTCACAAGCCATTCTGCCTAAAAACCGAATACGCCATTATGCGCTTGTGAGAGGAGAAACTAAAAGACATAATTGGGCAAAAGTATTTCTACTTTCTGGCAATCTGGTCATCTGGCTGGCCGCCGACGCGGACATTGCCGATGCCGCACTTCAACAATTAAAGGAGATTCACCCATGAAAAAGTCCCACATGCTCATCATGATCCTGTGCTGCCTGATCCCGGTCGCCGGGCTGGTGGCCGTATATGTCTTTCGAATCCCGCTCAACAGTGTCCTGTTGGTCGGGTTGATCCTTCTTTGCCCCCTTTCACACCTGTTGATGATGAAATTCATGGGGCACGACCATAACCATGCAGCAGGGACGGGTTCTCAGCAAAGTTATCACGCCGGCCCCATCAAGGCGCCCACTTCGGAGAAGTAACATGTGGACAATTAAACCACGTCACCGCGGCGCCAATACCAGATCCAACCAACGACAAAGCCAATGACTGCACCGACCAATCCCGAAGCCCAGTGGTAAGGATGGGGGTAGACATCCAGCGCAATACGGCCAATTACATACCCAAGTAAAAGCCCTCCAATGAGGCCAAAATAAACAACCGCCGGCCATTCTTTGCTCCTGGCAGGTGTCTTGCTTTCCGTTTTTTTCGATACCCGGATCCTGCTCATGCTCGATCCTCCAGCGAAATATTATTCAGAATAACAAGAAGGCGGCCTGACAGGTAAGACCCCGGCCGCCATCTTGCCGGTGAAGATTGCGGCCTAATGATGATGGCCGCTGTGTTCCATTGATCCCATCGCCTTACCGGCATATTTATCGGGGTTGGCGTCGAAGGATTTCTTGCAGCCAGCCGAGCAGAAGTAGTACGTCTCGCCCTTGTACTCGGACTTGCCGGCTGCGGTCTTGGGGTCAACAGTCATCCCGCAAACAGGGTCTTTTGCCATTGTTCTCACCTCCTTTCGTTTTTAGATTTACGTTACAGCCTGTAAGATTTTTAACACAAAGGTCACAAAGGCACACGAAGGAACGACTGTTTTTTAGCTTCATTGCTCTTCTTTGTGCCCCTTCGTGGCCTTCGTGGTAGAAGATTTCCTCTCGGCGCGGAAATGTGATATTGTCAAGTTAATTATTCCTCGCCGTTTTCTTCACCCGCGAGATGACCACCGGCATGGAGACGATCAGGCTCAACAGCCCGACCCACACAGTCCCGCCGATGCGGGCAACCAGAGGGTAGTCCCCGGTCAGGCTGGCGGCCAAAAGGAACAGCAGTCCGGCGCCGAGAGAAATGGGGATGTAAATCCATGCGCTGCGGCGCGCGACCTCTTTTTCGACTTGTTCATGTTCCATCAGTCTTTCTCCTTTCCTGTCAATTTCTAACTGTTCAACCTGGGGTCATTCTGAGCGTAGTGAAGAATCTCCGTTCCGGCGTGGGTGAGATTCTTCGTCGCAAAAACCGCTCCTCAGAATGACAGCCTGAGTGGTCACTAATCATTGCCTGCTGGCGCTCGAGCCGGCTGGAGTTGTGGCATGGATGTGGGATGCTGTCCGCGCCCACGCCATTGCGAGGGTTTGTATCCTTTCAGCAGCAGGGTGTTGAGCGTTACCGAAATGGAACTGACAGCCATCATCAATCCGGCCAGTTCGGGGCTGATGACCAGCGAAGCAAAGGGGTAGAACAGCCCGGCGCCCAGCGGAATCCCCAGAGAATTGTAGATGAACGCCCAGAACAGGTTCTGTTTGACCTTGCGCATGGTGGCCTGGGCTACTTCCAGCGCCGCCACCACGTCGCGGATGTCGTCCTTGATCAGGATGACGTCGCCCGTCTCTTTTGCCACGTCCGTGCCCGAACCGATCGCCATGCCGACGTCGGCCTGGGCCAGGGCGGGGGCGTCGTTCACGCCGTCGCCGACCATGGCTACATGTACAGGCGGACGGCCATCCGCCCCTACCTGCAACCGTTTGATTTCCTCGGCCTTGTCCTGCGGCAGCACCTCGGCCAGCACGCGGTTGATCCCGACCTGGCGGGCAATGGCCTCCGCCGTGCGGCGGTTGTCGCCGGTAATCATGGCCGTCTCGATGCCCATCTTGTGCAGGCGGCGGAGCGCTTCGGCGGTGTGCTCTTTCAACGTATCGGCCACAGCGATCAGGCCCGCGGGCTGCGAGTCGACTGCCAGGAACATCACCGTCTTGCCTTCCGCTTCCAGGCTCTCGGCTTTGCTCATCAGGCTGGCGAAGTCCACCCGGTGCTCGCGCATCAGTTTGCGATTGCCCAAAAGGACATTGCGGTTTTCCACGCGGGCTTCGATGCCGTGCCCGGGGATGGAATTGAAGGATGAGGGGTCAACCACTTTCAGGTCACGATCCTGCGCGCCGCGCACGATGGCCTCCCCCAGGGGATGCTCGCTGTTCTTCTCGGCGATGGCCGCCAGGCGCAGAACTTCGCTAATGGCTGATGGCGGATGGCCGATACTGTTTCGCTATCAGCCATCTGCCATCTGCTATCTGCCATCTGCCATCTCCTATCTGCCACCACGTCCGTCACGCTCGGCTCCCCCTTCGTCAGCGTGCCGGTCTTGTCGAATACGATCGTCTGCAATTTGCTGGCTTTCTCGATGGCTTCCGCGCCTTTGAAGAGCACACCGTACTCAGCGGCTTTACCTGTTCCGGCCATCATGGCGCTGGGCGTAGCCAGTCCCACCGCGCACGGACACGAAACGACCAGCACGGTGACCGAGAGCAGCAGCGAAAAACCGAACACGCCGATCTCGCCCAGTTTATATGGCGACAGGATGAAACTGGAATTCGGGTCGAAGAACATTTGGTAGCCAAAGAAGAACCAGAAGACGAACACCGCCACCGCCAGCAGGTGGACGCCGAGGATAAAATGCCCGGCCACCCAGTCGGCCAGTTTCTGGATCGGGGCTTTGCTGGCCTGGGCATCTTCCACCAGTTTGATGATCTGGGCCAGCGCGGTATCCTTGCCCACGCGGGCCGCCGTGAATTTGAAGGCGCCCGTCTTGTTGATCGTCCCCCCGATGACGTTATCGCCGGTCTTCTTCTCGACCGGCAGGCTTTCGCCGGTCAGCATGGATTCGTCCACCGCTGAGTAACCCTCCATGACGACGCCGTCCACAGGGACGCTTTCGCCCGGGCGGACAAGGATCAGGTCGCCGATCTCGACTTCGTCGGCGGGAATTTCCTCCTCTTGACCATCCCGCATCACGCGCGCGACTTTGGGCTGGAGCTTCATCAATTTGCGGATCGCCTCTGACGTCCGTCCGCGCGTCAACGC
>MNXK01000224.1 GCA_001872165.1 Anaerolineae bacterium CG2_30_58_95 | reverse complement strand
TAATCGCCCAGGCCTTTGGCGTTGAAGCTGCGCACGTGTCCGCCTGCCGCGACGGCAGCCTCGAAAACCTTGAAGCCGCAGCCTTGAGCCAGGTCGGTGATGTCCTTGAGTTCCAGGCCGAAGCGGATGTCGGGATTGTCCTTGCCGAAACGCTGCATGGCTTCCTCGTAGGTCAGCCTTGGCCAGGGACTGGCGAGCAGGCGTTTGTGGGGCACAACTTCGGCCACCAATTCGGTGAACAGGCCTTCGGCCAGGGCCATCACGTCCTCGCGTTCGACGAAGGACATTTCCAGGTCAAGCTGGGTGAACTCCGGCTGGCGGTCGCCGCGCTGGTCTTCGTCGCGGAAACAGCGCGCGATCTGGAAATAGCGCTCGATGCCAGCGACCATCAGCAATTGCTTAAGCTGCTGGGGTGACTGCGGCAGGGCGTAGAACTCGCCCGGGTGGACACGCGACGGCACGAGATAGTCGCGCGCCCCTTCGGGTGTAGTCTTGAACAGGATGGGGGTCTCGATTTCGAGGAAACCGCGCTTGTCCAGATAATCGCGAATGAACTTCACCACGCGGTGGCGCAGTTCCAGGTTGCGGCGCATCTTTTCGCGGCGCAGGTCGAGGTAACGGTACTTGAGACGGGTATTCTCGTCAATCGGCTCGTCTTCCTTGCTGACCATGAACGGCAGCGGTTTGGCCGGATTCAGCACCTTGACCTGGCGCGCGATCACCTCGATCTCGCCGGTTTCCATCTTCGGGTTGACCATGCCGGCCGGCCGCTTCTGCACCAGGCCGGTGACTTGCAGCACCCACTCGAAGCGGACATCCGAGACGAGATCCAGCGTCTCCTTGGGCAGGTCGGGGTTGGCGACCACCTGGACGAGGCCGAAGCGGTCGCGCAGGTCGAGGAAGGTCACGCCGCCGTGGTCGCGGCGGCGGTGCACCCAGCCGGCCAGGGTCACGGTCTGACCGGCGTGTCCAGCGCGCAGTTCGCCGCAAGTATGAGTTTTGTACATAGCCGCCTCCAAAAATAAATCGCCCTCCGCTGGATTGCGTTGGGCGATTGGTTGGTATACGTACCTTACTAACCGGACAGGCTTCGCCCAACGGCTGGAGGCCGATTATCATTATCATTATCGTTATTATTGGCGAAGCGGATGCTGGTCATTTTTGCCTCAGACTGGCAGCATTATAGCATAATTATGCTGTCACCAATGCTGCCTCATAAAGTTTGGAATGTTCGATCTTAGTGCCTCTATAACTCATCGTAAATGTATTGCTGGTTGAGCTTGTGGTGGTTGGTTGTGGAATAGGCATGCCATCTTCTAGAAGACTAAGAATGAAATCAATTTTAGCCTCATTCAAATCTTGTATAGCCTCCTCTATGGTTTTTCCTTGTCCTAAACATCCATCTAACTCTAAAGTTCTGGCGAGGTATATCGGTTGCCCATCTGTTGTTTCGTCCTGAACAATTTCGGTTATGTAGGGAAGTGTGGCTAATTTCTCCGCTTTTTCTCTAAGATTCGTGTTCATCTGGCGCCTCATTTCTTTGCTCTAATAGCCTGTTGACAAGTTTGATGGCAAATTCCACATATCCTTTTGCGAGGTAATTATGCCTGGGAGCAGCTTGCAGTAATAATATTTTCATGCCCGCTCTCCTCTACATTTTGAAATACAAGCCTGCTTGCATTTCTTTAAGCAGTTAGAATTGTAGCATAAAATCCCGCGTCAATTGACCCTTATCGCGATTGTGGGGTAGAATTCTTCCAACTGATGTTTATCATGTCCCGCAACCTCACCATTATCTCCGTCATCGCCATAGCTTTCCTCGCCCTCGCCTCCCTCGGCGGGCTGGCCTGGGCCAATACGCTTTACGCCCGCGCCCACCCCGGCGAGACCGATTTCTTCGTCCCCTGGCTGGGGGCGCGTACCTTTCTCCAGTATGGCAACAGTCCCTACGACGAGCCTGCCACCCAGCGTGCCCAGCTCATCTATTACGGCCACTTGGCAAAAGAGGGGCAGGATCCGCTCCGGCTCGATGTACCATTTCCCATCGAATTTTTCTACTTTCCCTTAGCGCTCATCAGCGATTACGACTTGGCGCGCGGCTTGTGGATGACCCTCCTCGAGGTCGCGCTTGCATTAACAGCGTTCCTGTCCCTATCCTTGACTGGCTGGAAACCGCCGCGTACGCTGCTGCCGGTATTCGTCCTGTTTGCCATGCTTTGGCTCCACGCCTGGATGCCTCTGCTTGCCGGCAGCACGGTGATTTTCACCACTATGTGCATGGTTGGCGGGCTTCTGGCCTTGCGCGCCGAAAGGGACGAGGTGGCCGGTGTGCTGATAACCCTGTCCGCTTTCCAGCCGCTGGCAAGTGGCGTCTTTGTCCTTTTCTTGCTGTGGTGGATTATTTATCACCGCCGCTGGCGCGCCCTGTGGGGCGCGTTGATGGCTTTGGGTCTGCTGCTGATCGCCGCGTTCATCTTCCTGCCCGGCTGGTTCATGCCGTCCCTGCGCGCCCTGCTCGCAGAATACAGGCATGGCGCATTCTTCACACCTGGAACTGTCTTCGCCGGATGGTGGCCGGCCATCGGCGACAAACTTGGTTGGGCGTTGACGGCCATCCTTGTCGTTGCGCTGTTCCTGGAATGGCGCGCCGTCCGCAGGAAGGACTTTCGTCACTTTCTCTGGACGGCCGGCCTGACCCTGACCGCCACCCCGCTGTTGGGCATTTCAACTCACCCCGGCCTGTATGCCGCTCTCTTTTTCCCCCTGACCCTTTTCCTGGCCATCGTTGCCGAGCGATGGTCGCGGCCGAGGCATTGGGGCCTGGCGGGTGTCTTGCTCGTGTTGATCTTTATGGGGTCTTGGGCTTTGGTCTGTTACCTTACATGGCTCAACTCCCTCGCGCCGCTGCGCGCTGTCTTGATCTTTGCCTTACCCCTCCTTTTGCTCGTTGGCCTCTACTGGATACGCTGGTGGGCGCTCCGCCCGCCGCGCACCTGGCTGGAGACGCTAGAAAACGAGCTTTCGTAACCTGATGAACTGGCGGCGCTATCTCCTCCTTGCCTTGCTTGGACTGGTTCTCTCTGCCGGCATCGCTGCCTTCCAGCCTGCACCCGGTTACATGGATGCGGATTACTACTACGCCGGGGGACTGCAACTGGCGGCCGGTCGCGGCTTTACCGAGCCTTTTTTGTGGAACTATCTGGATGACCCGGCTGGACTGCCGCATCCAGCTTTTTCTTATTGGATGCCGCTGACTTCTCTCCTCGCCGCGCTCGGCATGACACTTACCGGACATGCCAACTGGTTCGCTGCCCGATTGGGTTTTCTCGCCCTGGGCGCTATCCTGCCCCCGTTGACTGCCGCCTTATCCTATTCCCTGATCTCCCGCCGCGACCTGGCCCTGACCGCCGGTCTGCTGGCAGTTTTTAGCGGCTTCTACGCCCCGTATCTGCCGGTTACAGATACCTTTGGTCTCTACATGCTCTTCGGCGCGCTCTTCTTTCTAATCGTAAATCATAAATCGCCTGCCTTGAGCGAAGTCGAAGGGCCAATCGCAAATTGCAAATCGCTAATTGCCGATAGCAAATCGTCAATCGTCAATCGTAAATCTGAAATCGTAAATCCCCTTCTCCTCGGCCTCTTGGCCGGCCTCATGCACCTCGCCCGCGCGGATGGCGTTCTTTGGCTGCTGCTTGCCCTTTTCGCCGTCATCCTCCAAAAACCCTCGTCCCTCCCTCCAAATTACGCAGCACGTTTTACGCATTACGCAGTACGTATTACGCAGCACGCATCACGAATCACGTTCTGCCTTTTAGGCTACCTCCTCATCATATCCCCCTGGTTGGTGCGGAACTTGGCCGTGTTCGGCGCGCCTCTTGCTCCAGGTGGTAGTCGCGCCCTCTGGCTGACGCGTTACGACCAGCTCTTCGCTTATCCTGCCAGTCTGTTGACCTTTGCCTCCTGGTGGCATAGCGGACTGGCCGAAATCCTGAAGGTCCGCCTTTGGGCGCTGGGTTTGAATCTGGAAAGCGCACTTGCAGTTCAGGGGAGCATCTTCTTGCTGCCGCTTATTTTGATCGGCCTGTGGCAGTTGCGCAGAGAAAGTAGGGGTGGGCCTTGCGTCCGCCCAACTTGCACCTTGTTGGCCCTTCTGGCTTGGGGATTGACGTTGGCCGCGATGACGCTAGTCTTTCCTTTCGCCGGGGCGCGCGGCGGTTTCTTCCATTCCGGCGCGGCGCTGCAGCCGTTTTGGTGGGCGGTCGCGCCTTTGGGCTTGGCGCGTGTCGTTGCCTGGGGGGCGCGGCGGCGCGGCTGGCAGGAGAAACAGGCGCACACCATCTTCTCGGCTGGCATGGTCGTGATCGCAGCCTTGCTGACCGCGTGGATCGTTCAGGGGCGGGTGATCGGTGCGTTTAACGGCGAACAGGCTTGGGGTCGAGAAGCAGCAGCGTACAGCCAGATAGAGGAATTCCTGGTGGAACAAGGCGCGCCTGTCGAGGCGGTCGTCGTCGTCGCCAATCCGCCGGGATATTACCTGGCTTCTGGCCGACCAGCAGTCGCCGTCCCGGATGGGGATGAGCAAACCGTTCTCGACGTTGCACGCAAGTATGGTGGCCGTTTTTTAATCTTGGAGCAGGGCAGCCTGCCGCGCGGCCTGGCAAGGCTCTACGATCAGCCGATAGGCCAACCGGATTTTCGCTTTCTGGGTGAGGTGGCGGCGGCGCGTATCTATGTCATCCAACCCTGATTCCCGCCTTTGCTCCCCTTGCCCGTTGACAGGAGAGGAGTTGGAGGTTAGGCTGAATAAAAGTCCCCTAAATTATAGGGATGTTTTGGCGCTCTTGGGATTGTCCATCCTTTCGGTGGGCGCCTATCTGTTCGTCAGCCATTTTTATTACCGTCTTGGCTTCCCGTTGGACGATTCCTGGATCCACCAAACCTATGCCCGCAACCTGGCTTTGCGCGGCGAGTGGGCGTTCCTGCCGGGGCAGCCCTCCAATGGCTCGACTGCGCCGCTCTGGTCGTTTCTGCTGGCGATTGGCTATTGGTTGCGCCTTGCGCCTTATGTATGGACGTATGCTCTGGGGGTAGTGATCCTCTGGATCCTTGCCGTGCTGGCCGAAACAGCCGTACGGCGGTTCGTTCCTGTCTACCGGCCGCGCTTCCCCTGGGCTGGGATTCTGATGACGCTCGAATGGCATCTGGTTTGGGCGGCGGGTTCAGGAATGGAAACGCTCCTGCACGCTACCTTGGTTACACTTGTGCTGGTCAGGCTGGCGTTCGAGCGACGCAACTATTTCTGCCTCGGCCTGTTGATCGGCTTGAGTATGTGGGTACGCCCGGATGGGATCACGTTGCTCGGCCCGGCGGTTGCGACCATATTATTGGCGGAGACTTCGTTCAAGCACCGTATGCGTGCGCTGGTCAACCTGTGCCTGGGTTTCTGTGGATTGTTCGCTCTCTACCTGCTTTTTAATTTAGTTTTGAGTGGCTTGCCCTGGCCGAATACGTTCTATGCCAAGCAAGCCGAATATGCCGTTCTTCAGCAAATCCCGCTTCTGAAGCGTCTTGCGCTGGAGGCTGTCCAGCCGCTTGTTGGCGTGGGAATCGCGCTTCTGCCCGGTGCGCTCATCACGGCAGTGACTGCCATCCGCCGCCGTGCCTGGGGACTTCTGACGGGGATGGCCTGGTTTCTCGGCTATGCCAGCCTGTATGCCTGGCGCCTGCCGGTGACTTACCAGCATGGGCGCTATATCATGCCGGCTATGCCGGTCTTCTTCATCTGGGGTTTGGCTGGACTGGCAATCTTTGTACTTTGCACCTCTTCGCGCTGGCAATGGGTGTTGTCAACTTTTTGGAAGTTGTCAACCGGCCTAATCCTGTTAGTTTTTTGGGGCAGAGGTGGGCTGGCCTATGCACAAGATGTCGCTGTCATTGAAAGCGAGATGGTGACGGTTGCTCACTGGGTGTCCGCCAACCTGCCAGCCAATGCGCTGGTCGCAACGCATGACATCGGAGCGATGGGATACTTCAGCGGACACAATCTGGTAGACTTGGCCGGATTGGTCTCGCCCGATGTGGTTCCATTCATCCGGGACGAAAGCGGCCTGAGAAAATACTTGAACGAGCGCGGCGTGGAATATCTGGTGACCTTCCCTGACTGGTACCCTTCTCTGACCCGCGACCTGCAGCCTGTTTTCCAGACTGGATCACCTTACACCCCCACCCTGGGCGAGGAAAACATGGTCGTTTATCGTTGGTCAAACCCCTGATTAAGCATCATTTCAAATTGCTTGCAAGTATGACCTGTGCTATACTGCAAGCAGCCATCAACAAGTACAAATGTTCAGGAGTGAACTATGGCACTGACGGATAGACAGGAAAAACCCACCGATGCTTTCAAGGATTCGACGCAAAGTCTTCAATCTGAACTGGACGAGACCAACCGCGCGCTGAGAGAAGTCACCTTGATGTTGGAGCAAAGCCGCGTTGAAGTAGGGAAGTTGACCCAACGGAATGCGGCCATCACGGCGCATCTCCAGCAGATCCAAGGCCAGCTTGACAAAATCCCGCCCGAGGAAATCCGCATGGCCTACAACTCAGCGCTGGATGCGCAGCAACGCCTTTTCGTGA
>MNXK01000241.1 GCA_001872165.1 Anaerolineae bacterium CG2_30_58_95 | reverse complement strand
GCAAGGTTTTCTCGCCATCCTGCTGCTGGTCAGTGTCAGCATCCTGGCCTTCATCGCGCTCATCCAGCCCTGGTCGCTGCGCCAGGAGACTCTGCCCTTACAGGTGGGTGACGTTGCGCCGCAAGATCTGCGCACGACGCGCGATATTTCATACGTCAGCCAGGTAAAGACAGAGGAAGCGCGCTCCACGGCGGAACGGGCGGTTGACCCCATCTACGCGCCGCCGGACCCGCTCATCGCTCGCGGCCAGCTCGAAAAATTACGCGGGATATTGAGCCGCATTACTTCGGTGCGTTCAAATGCCAATATCCCGCTCAGCCAGAAACAGGCTGACTTGGCTGCGCTGGAGGGGATCAGTCTCCAGCCTGTTGATATCGAATACCTGTTAGCCATTTCATCCACTCGTTGGGATACCGTACAGGCTGAGGCGCTCAACGTGCTCGAGCAGGCGATGCGCAATCCGATCCGCAGCGAGGAGCTGGAGACTGTTCGTCAAAACATACCGACGATGGTCAGTTTCACGCTGACGGAAGCGGAGACTGCGCTGGTCGTCGCCCTGGCTTCGCCGTTCGTCGCAGCCAACAGCTTCTACAGCCCGGAGCTGACCCAGGCTGCCCGCCAGGCGGCGCGCGACGCTGTCCCACCAGTGACCCAGTCTTACGTCAAAGGGCAGAGCATCGTCTCCAGCGGACAGGTTATCTCGGCCGCGGATTTCGAAGCCCTGACCGAGCTGGGGCTGATCCGTCCGGCTGACCAAACGATCGAGTACATCGGCGCTGGAGCGCTGGTCTTGCTGGCGGCCGCCTTCACGAGCATGTATTTCTATCGCCGCCAGTTGACAACGAATGCTCCGCTGCCGATGGTGAATGACCTGCGCGGTCTGATATTGCTGGCGCTGCTTTTCTTGCTTTTCCTGGCCGGCGCGCGTGTGGTGTTGCCCAATCGCACGGTCGCGCCATATCTTTATCCAATACCTGCTTTTGGCCTGCTGGTTTCCGCCCTCTTCGGGATGGAAAGCGGGATGATCTTTTCACTGCTTTTGAGCGCCTTAGCCGCTTATGGGATGCCAGACGCCCTCGGCTTGCTGCCGTATTACGTGCTGGGCAGTTTCTGCGGCATCCTGGTGTTGGGACAGGCGCGCCGGGTGGGAAACTTCCTGGGGGCGGCCGTCGCCATCGCGGGTGCAAGCACAGCCATGCTGGTTGCCTATCGCCTGCCGTTCACCACCACCGATTGGATCGGCGTTGCCACGCTGATCGGCGCGGCGGTCTTCAGCGGCGCAGCCTCGACCAGTATTGCCTTGCCGGCGCAGTACCTTCTGGCGCAGTTCTTAGGTCTAACCACCGCGCTCCAACTGCTCGAAATTTCCCGTCCCGATTTTCCACTGCTAAAATATTTCCTCCAGCGCGCTCCCGGCACATATCAACACAGCTTGCAGGTGGCGAACCTGGCTGAACAGGCCGCCGAACGCATCCAGGCCGACGGCCTGCTGACGCGCGTCGGCGCAATTTTCCATGACATTGGCAAGACCGCCAATCCCTTGTTTTTCGTCGAGAACCAGCCGCCGGATGAGATCGATTCGCACAAAGACCTGGATCCGGCCATCAGCGCCGAGACCATCATCCGCCACGTTGCTGATGGTCTGGAGCTGGCAAAGAAATACCGCCTGCCGCGCCGCCTCCACGATTTCATCGTTGAGCATCATGGCACGCTCATCACCCGTTACCAGTACAACGCGGCTTTGGAAGCGGCCGGAGGCCACAGTGATCAGGTGGATATCGAGAAGTTCCGCTATTCTGGGCGGCCGCCGCGCTCGCGCGAGACCGCCCTGTTGATGCTGGCCGACGGGGTGGAAGCGCGTGTCCGCGCCGAGCATCCCAAGGACGATGACGAGCTGCGCGCCATTGTCCGCAGTGTGATCGAATATCGCCAGCAGGCCGGCCAATTGGAGAACGCCCCCCTCACTCAGCGCGACCTGCAGGAGGTGATCGAGTCCTTCGTCACCACCCTGCGCGGCGCCTATCACCCGCGCCTGGAATATCCGCGCGAACGGCAAGCCGCCGCTGAGACGCACACCTCGCCTGCCAAAAAGCCGACCAAAAAGCCGAAATGATCTTCCTGGAAATTGACCCTGGATTCGATCTGTCATTTCCATCTGATTTGCTCGAACGCGCCGCGCAGGCGACACTGGCTCACCAGGCCGCCCCGCCCGAAGCCGACCTGACCCTGGTCCTGACCGGCGATGAGCGCATCCGGGCGCTCAACCGGGACTTTCTCGGCCGCGACGCCCCGACCGATGTGCTTTCCTTCCCGGCGGACGAGACCGACCCGCAGACGGGCCGCCGTTACCTGGGCGACGTGGTCATCTCCCTGCCGCGCGCGCTCGAACAGTCCACGGCGCGGGGACACACGGTCGAGGCTGAGATCCAGTTATTGGTTGTCCACGGCATTCTGCATCTGCTCGGTCACGATCATGCCGGGGCGCAGGAAAAAGCGCGCATGTGGGCCGCCCAGGCCGAAGTCCTGGAACGCCTCGGCCTCGACCAGATAAGAATCCTGGAGGATTGATTACGTTTCACGCATCACTTATTACGCATCACGCATCACGTACCACGCATCACGCATCACGTACCACGCATCACTTATCACGCATCACGTAGAAACCACTTATGAAGAGTTTTTTCCTCTCCCGCATCCAGGCCTTCGGCTACGCCTTTCGCGGCTGGTGGTACGTCATCCGCACCCAGCGCAACGCCTGGATCCATGCCCTCGTCACCAGCGCAGTGATCGTCCTGGCTGCCTGGCTCGAGCTGCCGGCGCGTGACTGGGCGGTGTTGTTCGTGACGATTGCCCTGGTGTGGACGGCGGAATTTCTCAACTCTGCCCTGGAGGCGGTGGTGGACCTGGCCAGCCCGCAGCACCATCCGCTGGCAAAGGTGGGCAAGGATGTGGGCGCGGCCGCTGTCCTGATCGCCGCGCTGACATCCATCCTGGTCGGCCTGCTCCTCCTCGGCCCGCCGCTGTGGTCGCGCCTTCAATCTCTCTTTGCTGCTCATTGACCACTGATCACTGAACACTGATTACTGAACACTGATCACTGAACACTGATCACTGAACACTGGAGGAACTATGTCTCTTTCATTCCGTTTCGGCACCGTCGGTTCCCCCACAGCCACGCCTCCCAGGCCCGGCGGGACGGTGGGCGGGATACAGTACGCGACTTCCATCGGACTGGACGCGCTGGAGCTGGCCTGGGTGAACGGGGTGCGCGTCGGCGAGGCGACTTGCGCGGCGATCAAGAAAACTGCCGAAGAGACCGGCGTGGCGCTCTCCGTTCACGCGCCGTATTACATCAACTTGAATGGCGAGGACGAGAAGTGGCCGCGCCTGCGCAAATACCTGATGGACGCGGCGCACTTCGGCAGCCTGGCTGGCGCGACCGACATCGTCTTCCACCCCGGCACGTACTTTGGCCGCCCGGCAGACGAGGTGCTCAAGGTAACAATTCCGCGCCTGCAAGGCTGTGTGGATGAACTGCGCGCGGCTGGCAACCTGGTCACGCTGCGCCCGGAGACGAGCGGCAAAGCCGCCATGCTCGGTTCGCTGGCCGATACGCTGGCAATGGCGCGTGAGATTCCGGGCGTGGTGCCCTGCGTGGACTTTGCCCACCTGCACGCCCGTCTCGGCGATGGCTCGATGAATACCTATGACGAGTGGATGGCCGCGTTGGATTTCTATCGCCAGTCCCTCGGCGACGAAACCATGCAGCATTTACACATCCACCTTTCGGGCATCAATTACGGGCCAAAAGGCGAGAAGAATCACCTGGTCATGGAAGAAGCCGATATGGACTTCGAGACGCTGATGCGTGCCTTGCACGAGTCGGGCGCGCAGGGTCGCATCATGTGCGAAAGCCCCGTGCTCGAAGTGGACGCGCTGAAGTTCAAGGCGTTGTGGATGGAAGTCAGCGGGGAGGGTGAATGACCGAATAGGTAACAGCCATGTCTATTTATCCCGACTACATCTGCCAAATGCTTGCCCGTGCCCGCTACGACGATTGGGATATCCTCTGACACCCCGCTCATGCCTCCCGACCTCCTCTCCCCTCTCCTCACCCATTTCGGCTTCTCCTCCTTCCGCCCCGGACAGAAAGAAGCCATCCACAGTTTGCTCGAAGGCCGTCACACCCTGGTCGTCATGCCCACCGGCGCGGGGAAATCGCTCATCTACCAATTCGCCGCTCTGCAACTCGAAGGCCTCACGCTCGTCATCTCGCCGCTCATCGCGCTGATGAAAGACCAGGTGGACAGCCTGACCCGGCGCGGCATCCCCGCCACGTTCATCAACAGCGCGCTTCCGACTGTCGAACAAAATAACCGGCTTCAGGGACTCGCGCAGGGTAAGTATCGAATCGTGTATGTTGCCCCCGAACGATTACGCAGTGTGCCATTCCTCCATGCGCTTCGTTCGCGGACGGTGAGCCTGCTCGCCGTTGACGAGGCTCACTGCATCTCCGAGTGGGGCCACGATTTTCGCCCCGATTACCTGCACATTGCGCAGGCGCGAAAAGAGCTGGCAAAATCATCCGCCGCAACCGTAGCGCAAGATAGTATCTTGCGCCACAACGCTCCTCTCACCGCCGCCCTGACCGCCACTGCCACGCCACAGGTGCAAAGTGACATCCTGCGCCTGCTCGGCCTGGGCGACGCCGCCCGCATCGTGACCGGCTTCAACCGTCCCAACTTGAACCTCCTCGTACGGTATACCAGCGGCATCCCGGCCAAACTGCGCGCGTTAAACGAACTTTTATCTCCCCGTAGCGCAAATTGGCAATTTGCGCCACAGGATGGCGCGACCATCGTCTACACCGGCACACGCCGCGACGCCGAGGAAGCCGCCGAGTTCGCGCGCGAGGTTGTCCGTATCCCCGCCGAGTTCTATCACGCCGGACTGCCCGCTGAAGAACGGACGCGCATCCAAAACGATTTCATCTCTGGTAAGGTGAACGTCATCGCTGCCACCAACGCTTTCGGCATGGGCATTGACCGCGCCGACGTGCGCCAGGTGATCCATTATTCCCTGCCAGGTTCGCTCGAAGCGTACTACCAGGAGGCGGGCCGCGCGGGACGCGACGGCCTGCCCGCCAAAGTTGTCCTGCTCTACGACCCGCAGGACCGCGCCTTGCAGGAATTTTTCATCCAGCAAAGCGAACTGGCCGGGGACGATTTGCGCGCCATCCACAACGCCATCCAGGACGGCAGCCAGGTCTGGACAACGCTCGACAGCCTCTCCCAGGTCACCGGGATGCACCCAGTCCAACTCAAGGTGGGGTTGGCCGCGCTGGAACGCGCCGGGGCGCTGGAACACCTCGGCGATGAAGGCCTGCGCATGTTGTTCCGCAAAGGCGCGTGGAATCCTAAAGAAATCGAAAAAGCCGCCGCCAATAGCAAAGAGCATGTCAGACATCGCCAAAAGCAACTGGATGGGATTGTCGCCTATGCCGAATCCAATGCCTGCCGACGCAAAATCATCCTGAATTACTTCGGCGATGTGGGGGAAGCGGAAGCGGCCGATTGCTGTGATAACTGTCGAAGCGCGGAAGCAGGCCCAGGGTCCCGCGGGAACGTGGATCAGATGACGCAGGGGGAGCGCGCCGCGCTGGTCATCCTGGATTGCATCCGCCGCGTCCATATCAAAGTCGGGCGTGAAAAGTTGGCGCAGATTTTACATGGCTCGAAGGCGCAGGATATTCTCAAATTTCAGCACGACAAAAATGTGTATTATGGCCGGCTGGAGGCGGTGAAACAAAGCGACATCGAGGCGCTGATCGGGCAGTTGATCGAGATGGGGCATATCAAGGTCATCGGCGGCGAGTACCCGGTTTTGAGCCTGACGCCGCGCGGTGAAAATGCCATCAAACAAAAAGAAAGCATCGCGCTGGACTTGCCGAAGTCTCTGGGCGCGACAGAGTTGAGGCGCGCCAAAGCCAAACTCGAAGCGGGCGGGACGGTGGAATACACCGCGAAACTTTTTGCCGAGGGATTGAAGCCAGAACAAATTGCGCGCGAACGCGGGCTGACAGTGCAGACAATCTACGACCATTTTGCGCAATTGATAGAACGCAGAAGAATTTCCGTTGAACAAGTTGTAGCGGATGATATTCGCGCAAAAGTGGAAAAAGCAATTCAAAAAGTTGGCTCAACGCAATATCTTTCGCCTATCAAATCATTGCTTCCTGATGAGATAAGTTTTGAAATAATTCGTTGCGTGATTGCGGCTTACGCGCCACAGACTTCCAAAGGTTCGGAAGTCTCAAGCCCTTCAAGTATATCTATTGAACGGATCGTTGAACTTGGCGAATCAAAATCTTCCGACGCCGTTCCAGAATTAATCCATGCCCTTAAAAGCAAGAACGGTAATGTTCGCAGATTGGCGGCTTCCGCACTTGGAAAACTGCGAGACGCGAGAGCGGTTGACCCTTTGTTAAATTTACTTGAACATGAAAGTAAGCCGCAGGTACGACAATATTCTGTAAAAGCACTGGGCGCAATAGGCGACAAACGCGCAGAGAAAATTCTCCGGCAAATCGCTGAAAACGAAGATGAAATGTATTACACACGCGACTCGGCAAATGTCGCCATCAGACAACTTCATCGAACTGCGACGATCTCATATCCCACCAACTCCGAAACGCTTTCGGATACTCTTGCTCCATCCTCCAATTACGAATCACGCAACACGCAACACGTATCGCCTATCTCGCAACCCGACGATGTAGACTCCTTCCTCACCCGTTCTCACCCCCGTCCCCTCGTTGGCTCCTGGCAAACAGGCTGGGCATTGGGTTTTCACAGCCGCATCACAGGTGCGGATTGGTCGCGCAGCGGCGTTGGTGATCTGACCTATCGTTTGAAATACGATGGCGATGTGTCTGTGTTATCCGCGCTGACACAACAAACGCTCGATTTGTTTCAAGCGCATCCCGAAACGAATCAAGCCGATGTCATCATCCCCGTCCCATCTTCGACCGAGCGAAAAGTGAATCCTGTCCACGTGTTTTGCGA
>MNXK01000083.1 GCA_001872165.1 Anaerolineae bacterium CG2_30_58_95 | reverse complement strand
TGCCTGCCGTGTCTCTTTAGCAATTCAAGGTTATACAAAACGATTTCTGGATCATCCTCGGGCAGAATTACCAATTCAAAATCGTCGGGTAGAACGTCAAATACCTTTGGGTGGTCGAGCAGGTATTCCATGAGTTGCCCGAGCAGGGTGATATTTCGCTCGGCTATATCTGATTTCATTTTTTCAACCATTCTTCGTACCTCCAACGATATGTCTGCCAGTTGGCTTTTATATCGTCAATTGCGTAATTCAAACCCTCCTTGTAATTGCGAACAGGGATCTCGGTCTTCTCGGTTTCTTCGTTTGTTCGCATTGTATCACGGTGAGCAAATCCATGCGCGGTGTCATAGCGAATAACCGGCAACCACCCAGAATCTTCAAAAAGGCATTCCAACTGTGCCACAAACGACAACACCTGCCCGCGATCCAATTCAAAACGAATTCGCAGAATATTGTCTTTGTCAAAGATATAGTTGAATGCAACGAGGCGCATGACGCTTTTTAGAATCCTTCGAGTTTGCTCAAATCCGCAATCCCATTGGACAAATTGGCAATTTGTCCAACCAGCGCGAGGCGATTTGCCCTGAGCGCCTCGTCTTCTGCCATGACCAGCACCTTATCGAAGAAGGCGTTGATGGCTGGGATGAGTTGGACGACGATGTCCAGGAATTCATTCACGGATTGCGGATGGCTGATCGAGGATTGCTGAATGGCCTGGTAAAGTTTCTTTTCTTCCTTTTCAACCAGCAACTGATCACTGATAACTGATAACCCTTCGACGGGGCTCAGGGCAGGCTGATCACTGCTCACTCCCGCCGAGCGGATGATGCGGACGCAGCGCGCATAGGCAGGCAAAATGGTATGCCAATCAGCGCGAGAAACCCAGGCCGATAACTGCCGCACAGCGCGGGAAGCGCGAGCTGGATCGTGACCCTGGGCAGCTAAGACCGCATCCACCACATCGTATTTGTAGCCAGAATCAATCAGCAAGGCGCGCAGACGCCCGAGGATGAACTCCAGCACCTGCGCCTGAATCTCGTCGCTGACTGGGATGGGCTCCAGCGCGGAGGCGGACTTCAGTGCGGCGCGCAAATCGAACGAAATGTCCTGTTCGATCAACGGCTGGAGGACGCCAATCGCGGCGCGGCGTAGACCGAAGGGGTCTTTTGCGCCAGTGGGCGCCAGTCCCGCGGCGAAGAGACCGGCGAGCGAGTCAAGGCGGTCAGCGAGGGCGACGGCCAGGCCAGCCTTGGTTTTGGGGACAGGCTGGTACTGCTCGCCAATCGCCTCGGCAACGGCCTGGCTTTCGCCGGAGCGCAGGGCATATTCGCAACCCATCACACCTTGTAAAGAAGTCATCTCGACTACCATCTTGGTGACCAGATCAGCCTTGGCGAGGAAAGTCGCACGTCGAAGGTCGAAGGTCTGTTTCTCATCCAAGCTAAGCATGTGCGCGAGTTCATCGGCGAGTTTGGACATGCGCTCGGATTTATCGAGCATCGAGCCGAGTTTCTTCTGGAAGATGAGTGTGCCCAGGCGCGGGCGGAAATCCTCCAGCTTGTGCTTGAGGTCTTCGCGGACGAAAAAGTCTGCATCCGAAAAGCGCGCGCCGAGGACGTGTTCGTTGCCTTCTCTCACTATGTCTATATGAAAATCATCTCCATTCCTGACTGCAATGAAGTAAGGCAGGAGGGTCGAAGGCGTTGTCCTGAGCCTGTCGAAGGGTCGAAGGTCTAAAGTCGAGGAGTCCGCGACCTTTGACTTTGGACCTTCGACTCTTGACTTGTTCCTTTCGACTGGGAAATACCGTTGATGCTTCTTCATTGTCGAGATCAAAACATCGCGCGGCAGTTGCAGGAATTCGGGATCGAATCCGCCCATCACGGCGGTGGGCATTTCGACCAGGTTGGTCACTTCGGCGAGCAAGGCATCGTCAAGGATGGCTTCGCCGCCGACCAGGGCCGCAGCCTGTTTGACCTGTTCGACGATGGAGGCTTTGCGTTCTTCGGTATCCAAGAGGATGCCAGCATTCTTGATGACAGCGAAGTATTTGTCAGCAGATTTGATTTCGATTTCAGGCGAGCCGTAGGGGCGCAGTCCGCGCGTGACGTTGCCTGAAACGACACCCGCGTATTCGAACGGGATGACTGTCTCGCCGAGCAGCGCCACCAGCCAACGGATGGGACGCGAGAAAGCCACGCCCGCGTCGTTCCAGCGCATGGACTTGTCGAACTTGATACTTTCCACCAACTTCGGCAAGGCTTCCGCCAGCACTTCGGGCGTCGGGCGTCCCTTTTGCTTGACAACCGCGAAGACGTACTTGCCGCCATCCTGTTCGCGGACTTCGAGGGCGGAAGGCTCGACGCCGTTCTTTCTAGCAAAACCGAGCGCGGCGGGGGTGTAGGACAAATTGGCAATTTGTCCTACAAAGGCCTTGTCCGCGGGCGGGCCCTTGACCAGCTCTTCGCGGTCAGGCTGCCGGGGGGATAAAGAGTCCACGAAAACGGCCAACCGGCGCGGGGTCGAAAAGATGCGGATGCCGCCATGGGTGAGATGAAGCTCATCGAGCAGGGCCGGGACGCGGGTTAGAAGCTGCGCGTGAGCCGAGTCCACATCCCCAGCCGGTAGTTCCTCAGTTCCAATTTCAAGTAAAAAGTCAGCAGGTCGAATGTCGAACGTCAAACGTCCTGTTGATACGCGACGTTCGACTTTAGACGTTTGACTTTCTTTGAGCAGTGGATACTCAAGCTCCTTGCGCTGCTCAAGATACGCCAGCGCCACCCGCCGCGCCAGTTCGCGCATTCGTCTGAAAAATGCCTGACGTTCCGTGACTCCAACGGCGCCGCGCGTGTCGAGGATGTTGAATGTGTGCGAGCACTTGAGCACGTAATCGTGGGCGGGGAGCACCAGTCCGTGTTCGAGGCAGGCATCGGCTTCGCGCTCGAAACGTTCGAAGACCTCACGCATGGCTTGCACGTCGGCGACTTCAAAATAATACTTGCTGTGCTCGAACTCCTCCTGCCTGCGGACTTCGCCGTAGGTGACAGCGCCGCCCCAGATTTCATCCCAGATGGCCGGGGCGTTGTTGAGGGCGATGAGGATGCGCTCGAGGCCGTAGGTGATCTCCACCGAGACGGGGTCGAGCGTCACGCCGCCCACCTGCTGGAAGTAGGTGAACTGGGTGATCTCCTGCCCGTCCAGCCAGACCTCCCAGCCCAGCCCCCAGGCCGAGATGGCCGGCTGCGCCCAGTTATCCTCCACGAAGCGGATGTCGTGCTGGCGCGGTTCGATGCCGATGGCTTTGAGCGAGTCGAGATAAAGCTCCTGCGGGTTGCCAGGGTCGGGCTTGAGGATGACCTGGTACTGGTAATGCAACTGGAAGCGGTTGGGGTTCTCGCCGTAGCGTCCATCATCGGGCCGCACCGACGGCTCGACGTAGGCCACGTTCCACGGCTCGGGGCCGAGCACGCGCAGGAAGGTGGCGGGGTTCATCGTCCCCGCGCCGACCTGGGTGTAGTAGGGCTGTGTGATGAGGCATCCGTGGGAGGCCCAGAAGTCCTGGAGTTTGAGGATGATTTCCTGGAAGGAAGATTTTGGCATTTACGATTTCCGATGCTTCGACAAGCTCAGCACAAGTTTACGATTTTTGATTGGCGAGGAGATTATACCTTACGAAAAAGACGATGGACGATAGACCGTTGACCATTGTCCATCGTCCATCGTCCGATTTACGCTTCACGCGACCATTCGACTGCCGCTTCGACACCGTTCGTGCCGCGAACAACGGCGGCACGCCGGTGCGAGACGGCAGGCTCTGCGCGGCGCTTTGCTCACCACAGGGTTTTTCCTTGTCGAGCCACGCGTCCACGCCGTCTTTGGTCAGGCGGGCGTAGAGTGCGCGCATGGGGTCACGG
>MNXK01000132.1 GCA_001872165.1 Anaerolineae bacterium CG2_30_58_95 | reverse complement strand
GCTCCTGATCTATGGACAGATATGCCTGCTATTCAAGCGCAGTCAACAGAGCGTGAAGACTATCCAACACAAAAACCAGAATCGCTTCTTGAACGAATAATTTCTGCATCATCCAATCCTGGCGATATCGTACTTGATTGCTTCCTCGGCTCAGGCACAACCGCGGCCGTTGCCCAAAAATTGGGCCGCCGCTGGATTGGCGCGGATATCAACAAAGGCGCGATTCAAACCACGATCAAGCGTTTGCAGGGGGTGATGCAAGAGCAGTCCCTCAACCCCCAGCCCCTTCTCCCAAACATGGGAGAAGGGGGGTCGCCGCGGCCCGCGCAGTTGGGCTTTGCAGTATATCGCGTCAATGATTACGATCTGCAAATCCAGCACAACGAAGCCTTCAACTTGGCGGTCGAATATCTTGGCATGACGCGCACAAAAACCGACACTTTCTTCGATGGCACGCTTGGAAAGAGACTGGTCAAGATCGTGTCTTTCAATCATCCTGTCACACTGCTGGATTTGGAAGAAGTCAAGAAGGAACTCAATAACCGTCCCGACGAAGAACGCGATATTGTGGTGGTGGGTTTGGGCAAGGAAGTCGCCGTCGAAGCCTGGCTGGAGGAATGGAACAAACTCCGCAAGCAGGGCAACATTCCCAACAAGATCGAAGTCATCGAGCTGCGCTCCGATCCCAAATACGGCGGCTTCTTCACACACGAATCCGCAAAGGCAAAGGTCTCTTTCAAGCGCACTGACAAGGGCGTGGAAATCACGATTGACGATTTCATCTCTCCCACCATCCTGGAACGTCTGCGCCAGCAGAATAAGGACAATCCGCTCTTCCAGCCACAGGTCAGCGATTGGCGCTCCATGGTGGATAGCGTGATGATTGATTCAGATTATGATGGCAAGGTGTTCAATATTAGGCTGGCGGATGTCCCTGAGAAGAAGAATGACCTTGTGGAAGGTAAGTATGTCATTGAAGCGAACAAGGGCGCGACGGTCGCGGTCAAGGTGATGGATATGTTGGGTGAAGAAGTGCTGGTGGCAGGAGAAGAATAAGACGCGCCGTGAATTTGTCGCCAATCAATCACAAGTCCCCGCCACAATCAGGTGACGGGGACTTTGCCATCAATCCCCTTCCACCAACTCCCTCGCCTGCTCCACGTACGCCAGGGACTGGTGGCGGAAATAGGTATTATACAGTGTGGCGTAGTGACCACCCTTCAAGAGCAGCCCGTCATGGTCCCCTTCCTCGATGATTTTCCCCTTCTCGATAACGATGATCCGATCTGCCGCCTTCACAGTGGACAGGCGGTGGGCGATCAGGATGCTGGTCGCTTCGGCCAGGATCAGATTCAGCGCCTGCTGGATCTGCCACTCGGTGAACGGGTCAATGCTGGCGGTGGCCTCGTCCAGGACGAAGATGGCCGGTTTTTGCACCAGCACGCGCAGCAGCGTCACCAGTTGGCGCTGTCCCATCGAGAGCATCGCGCCGCGCTCGCCGACCACTGTGTTCAGGCCGTCGGGCAGGGTCTCCAGCCAGTCGCCGTCGCCGATGCGCCGCGCCAACGTGAGAATTTCGGTCTCGGTGGCTTCCGGAGCCGCATACCGGATGTTTTCGGCCACCGTCCCGGAGAACAGGAACGGCGCCTGCGAGACGATACCCAACTGCCGCCGGTACTGTTGCAAGTCCAGCGTGCGGATGTCCACGCCATCAATCCGGATGTCTCCCTGTTGGAACTCGTAGAAGCGCGCGATCAGCTTTGCCAGCGAGGATTTCCCCGCGCCGGTGTGGCCGACGATGGCCAGGTTTTCGCCCGGGCGGATGGTCAGGCTGAAGTCGGCCAGGACCGGTTCGTTGTCCGCATAGCGGAACGAGACGTTCTCGAAGCGGATTTCGCCCCGCAGTGGCTGCACATCCCGTTCGTCAGTCTGGACGACGTTCGGCTCGGCGTCCATCAGGGCGAAGACGCGCTCCGAGGCCGAGAGTCCGGACTGGATGTTCGACCAGAAGGCTGAGAGGTTCATCATGGGGTCGAAGAAACGGCCCAGGCTCAGGATGAACAGGTACCACGCGCCCACCGTCACGCCGCCCTGCGCGGCGCTCATCCCGCCCGCATAGACCAGAATGGCGGTGAAGATGCCGCTCAGGGCGTTGAGCGTCGGCCAGATGAGGGTCAGCACCAGGCCGCGCGTCACGTTGACCTTGTAGGAGGTCAGGTTGGCGTTGTTGAAGGTGCCGAAGATGCTCTCTTCCTGGCGGAAGTTCTTGGCGATGGCGATGCCGGAGACGGTCTCCTTGATGGCCGCGTTGACATCCGCCATGGCCTGCATGCCGCGCTTGGTGGAGCGGCGGGCCAGGCTGCGGAAGCCGAGGGCGGCGACCAGCACGAACGGCATGGAGGCAAAGAGCAGCAGGGCCAGGTGCCACTCGGTGCGGACGATGACCACGCCGAGCACGATGGCCTGGAAGATTTGAGCCGCCACGTCGGTGACGATGACCACCAGGTTGGCGAGGTCGTTGGTATCCGAGTTGATGCGCGAGACGATGCGCCCGGAGGAGAACTGGTCGTAGAACGAGAGGTCGTGTTCGGCGGCGGCGCGGAAGGCGCGCGTGCGCAGGTCAAGCACCACGTCGCCCACGGCGCGCACGGTGATGCTGCGCCGCACCCAGTTGATGCCCCAGTCCACTGCGCCGATGAGGAACACCGTGCTGGTAATGAGGGCGATGGTGGTCAGGGTGAGGTTGCCTTTGACGTAATCCAGCGCCTTGCTGACGACGATCGGCTGGGCCGCAGCGATGACGGACATGATGACAGTCAAAATGACCACCGTGGTCATTTTGCCGCGCTGCGGGGCGAACAGGGCGATAATGCGCCGCGCCAGGGTTTTGTCTTTATACTGGCGGTCGTATTTTTCTTCGTTGAGGCTGTCGTAGAATCCCATAGTTTGGCAGGCAAAGTGCAGAAATAGTTAGAGCCAGTCTTCGAGCGTCAGGCTTGGGATGCGTGAAAAGTGACGTTGATTGTGCGTGACCAGCGGTGCACTGCATTCGAGGGCGATGCTGGCAATCTGCAAATCCATGTCGCTAACGCCCGCGCCAGTGGATTCGAGGCGAGCCTTGAGGGCGCCAAAACGACGGGCGGCGTACTCATCGAAAGCTAGCACGGTCAAGGTGGAAAGCAGCACGTCCAGGCGAGCCAGGTTATCGGCGGCATGTTTGGATTTATGCGCCCCGTGCGTCAATTCGCCCACACTGACGGCAGTGATGGCCAGTTCGTCCTCGGGGGCGACCTGGCCGCGCAGATCGAGTTGACCGCGCAGGATGGCAATGCAATGATCGCTATCCAGGATTTTCATAGTCCACTGCCGGCCTCCGACCCGCTCCTTCGCGTTCGGCGTAGATTTCATTGGTCAGCGCATCCATCTCATCGTCCCGCCATAAGCCAAACGCAGCCATGGCAGGGTGGATCTCGCGATTGGTGATTCTTTCGAGCAATTGCGTATCTTGCCCAAGCGCAAGCGCCAGGCGATGGGAAATTTGCGCGTTACGCTCCAGCCGCTCCAATTCCGCGGGATTGATGAGTGCAGCCACAGCCCGTCCGCGCCGCCGGATGACGAAGCGCTCGCCCGCCGAAGTCCGGCTGACCAGCGTCGAAAAACTGCTTTTGGCTTCCGCAATATTAATGTCTTCCATTTGTTTGCGCTCCTAAACGGGTCATTATGACCCGTTTAGGCTATTCTATCACGCTTTTATTCCCTGAAAATCCGGCTGTATGCCTCAGAAGTCCTCATCAATTCCTCGTGGTTGCCAATCGCCGCGATGCGGCCCTTGCGCAGGACAATGATCAGATCGGCCCAGCGGATCTGCGAGAGGCGGTGGGTGATGATGAAGGTTGTGCGTCCGCGAGCTGCGGCGGCGATGGCGCGCTGGATCTTATCCTCGGTAGCGGAGTCGATGGAAGAGGTCGAGTCGTCCAGGATGAGGATGCGCGGGTCGGTCAGGAAGGCGCGCGCGATGGCGATGCGCTGTCGCTGCCCGCCGGAGAGGGTCACGCCGCGCTCGCCGAGGACAGTCGCGTATTTGTTCTCGAACTCCAGCACGAAATTGTGCGCCTGGGCCGACTCGGCGACGCGTTCGATCTCTTCCTGAATCGCTGCGGGCTTGCCAAAGGCGATGTTCTCGGAGACCGAGCGCGAGAACAGAAAGATATCCTGCTCGATCATGGAAATCTGCGAGCGCAGGGAGGCCAGGTTCCAGTCGCGCACGTCCACGCCGTCCACCAGCACCTGGCCGCCGGTCGCGTCGTAGGTGCGGTTGACCAGTTTGACGAGCGAGGTCTTGCCCGAACCCGTCTGCCCGACGATGGCGACGGTTTGGCCAGGCTGGACGGTGAAGGAGACGTTTTCGAGGACAGGCTCAGGGGAAGCAGGGGTTAGGGGATAGGGGTTAGGGGATAGGGGGACTTCGCTCCCCTGTCCCTTATCCCTTATCCCTTCGTAAACAAAAGACACATTGCGGAATTCCACCTGCCCTTTCATTTCACCCATATATCCCGTTTTATTTTGATCGAGATTATTTTCGCGGTTCATCAACTCCAGAATGCGGCGCGCCCCGGCCAGGCCGGAAGAGATCATCGAGTATGCCCAGATGGAGGTCCAGGTGGGGAAGTCGAGCATCAGCAGCAGGCCGAAGTAGGCCACCACGTCGCCGATGTTCAGGATGCCTTGCCGGAACAGGAGCATGGCATGTAGCAGACCGATGGCCAGGGCGGCGCCAAAAAACAGGTAGGGCAGGAAGCGCGCCTCGAGGTCTCCCTGGCGGACGTTGGCGTTCCGCAGCGTGCGGGCGTT
>MNXK01000076.1 GCA_001872165.1 Anaerolineae bacterium CG2_30_58_95 | reverse complement strand
CTTGCGCAGTTACAAGTGTTCGATTGTGGCGAGGAGGGCCGGGAATCTGTCCCGACCGAGTCGTTGCCGCCTGCTACAGCCACTCCTGCCGCGCCGTCGCAGCCCACCCCGCCATTTAACCCCTTTGCCAGCATGACCTCCGAGCAGGAGGCTTGCCTGCGCCAGGCCTGGGGCGAGGAGGCCTTTCAAGCCATCACGACCTTCCAGCGCCCGCCTACCGAGAATGAGAACCCTGCAATGGGGCAGTGTGGCTTGTTGCCGCCAGCGGGAGCCGGCGGGCCTGGCGGGACGCCGCCTCCAGGGGGACCGGGAGCAGGAGATCAGGGCGGCGGGATGCCCAGCTCCGGGCCGTACGCGCACCAGGTCATGTTCGCCACCAGCGCGGACGGCCTGAACTGGCAGGTCAGCGAGGAGATCATCCGTGACCACGGCTCTGTGCCGGAGATCATCCGCCTGCCAGACGGCACGCTGCTGATCTACTTCGTAGATGGCACCGCTGACGACACCCGCGCCATCCGCCGAACCACGGATGGCAGTTGGGAAGAGGCAACATTGACCATCAGTAACCGTCCGACCGTCAAAGCCTGGGATCCGGATGCAGTGTTACTCCCGGATGGGAGCGTGCGCCTCTTTTACTTCGGCCCGCCTAAAATGACAGGCAGCATGAACGAGCTGCACACCATCTACAGCGCAACTTCGCAGGATGGGTTGACTTTTGTAGCCGATTCCGGTGAGCGCATCACCGTCAACAACGTTACCGACCCCAGCGTGGTGATCCTGCCCGATGGGACGTGGCTGATGGCGCTCTCGCGCGGCCCCGAAACCCTGCTGGCCTCCAGCGCGGCTGGCGGGACCTTCACCGAGACCGGCGTGGTCGTCAGCCTGGGCGGCGTTCCCGAACTGACCGTTCTGCCCGATAACACCCTGCGTCTGTACGTTTCCGGTCAAGGCGGCATCCGCAGCCTGCTCTCGACCAATAACGGCCAAACCTGGAAGGAAGAAAACGGCGTGCGCGTCAATGCCCAGCAGGGTAATGTGGCTGCCGACCCCTCGGTCATTCGGCTGGAGGACGGCTCGTGGATGATGGTCTGGAAGCGGGTTGATCCGGAGAAGCTCAAGTAGGAGGAAGGGATTTTTTTCAATCAATATCTGCACCAAGTTTTACACAAAATTTACACCGCAGTAGTGAAGAGATAACAGTGACTCTTTAAAATGGTGAAAAACGAGGAGGTGCTTATATTGAAACGTTGGATTGTAATTCTGATTGCTCTGGGTTTGCTGGTCTCAGCGAGCGCTTGTTCCAAGGGACAGAGGGTCGCACCGATCTCCGCCACGCCAACTGTTGCGGAATCGCCCGTCGAGACGCCGTCGCAGGTCTCTCCCATGCCCACCCCGGCTCCTACGCCGGATTTCGCCTCGATGACTTTCGTGGAGAAGAACAACTTGTACCTGGAACTGCTCGCCGAGCGGCAGGCCGCTGGCATGGATACCACCCAGGCGGAAGAGGTCTACGCCCAATCTCTGGACGCCATGTTCGAGGGCGATACCGCGCAAGCGGACCAATATTTGCAGCAGGCGATCCTGCTATTCTGGAAGAACCAATGAAAAGGAGTTTCCGATGAAAACCAAACGTACCTATCTTATCCTGGCGATTGCCGCCGTGTTGGCGTTGCTCGGTGCAACAATCCTGCCGTCGCAGGCTGCCCTGGCCCAGTCCGGCGGCGGCAGCGGCACCCTGACCGCCTCCGGCGACGGCCTGGCCGGAATCCGCGGCAGCGGAACGGTGACCATCTCCGGCAACGGCATCCTGTGGATCCGCGACCGCGCCGGGGATGCCTCCATCCAGGTCAGCGGCAACGGGACCAAGAGCGAACTGCCCAGCGGCTGGATCCGCTACGCCGGTTTCCAGGGTAATGCGACCGTCACCGGCAGCAGTGTGACTGTGGCCCTTTCCGGCTACGACATTCGACTGACGGCCAGCGGCACGGGCAAATTCGTGCTGCGCGGCAACGGCACATACACCGTGGAGAAAGGCAGCTTCAGCAAGACCGGCGCGTGGATGGAGTCTGCTGAGGTTTTCACTATGCCGTAGCAAAGGCAAACAGGCTCAATGAAGATGCCCGGCAGTTAAACTGCCGGGCATCTTCATTACCTTATCTGGGTGATAATCGTGCGTTTGGCGCCTGCATTTATCAGCGCCTCGGCGACGACCGCGGCCTTTTCCTTTTCGACGAGCGCGATCATGTTGCCGCCGCGCCCACCGCCGGAGAGCTTGGCTCCCATCGCGCCGGACTTTCGGGTGGCCTCCGTTAAACGATCCAGCTCCACGCTGGAGACTCCCATGTCGCGCAGCAGGGCCTGGTTTTCATCCATCAGCGGCCCAAGCGCGGACACATTCCCGGCCTTGATGGACTGGCGTGCCTCGTGAACGACCACGGCGATCTGATCGAAAATTTTCTCGTATCGCTCCGTATCAGCCTGCCACTTCCTGCGCACCTCCGCCACAGTCTCTTTCGTCGGGCTTGGAATACCCGTATCCCCGATGACGATGGTAAACGGCCAGGCGACGCGGACAGGCTCAAACGGCTGGCCTTTGATAAAGAAGATGGGCCGCGCGTAGGTGATGACGGTATTGTCAATTCCGGAGGGGGCGCCATGATAAAGTCTCTCCGCCTCGAAGGCCAAACTATTGACCTGCTGATCGGATAAAGGCCGTTCGACGAAAGAGGACAGGGCGCGGATGACTGCCACCGATACTGCCGCTCCGGAGCCAAGCCCTGAAGCCACCGGTATCGTGGACTCGATATGCACCGTACAGGCAGGTGGGCGGTCAATGCCCAGGGCGGAGAAAACGCTGTGGATAACGGCGGCCAGCGGATGGTCGCGGGGGAGCGCATTGACATTCGCCGAGAGACCGACATCCGGCGCTTCGATTTGAATATCGCCTGGGAGAGCGACACGCTTTATGACCGTCGCCGTTGCCTGAACCTGGGTCACTGGCATGGCCAGCGCCGGCCGTCCGTAGACGACGGCGTGTTCGCCGAAGAGGATGATTTTGCCGGGGGCGGATGCGGTGGTCATCATGTGGGACAAATTGCCAATTTGTCCTACGAAAGGTAGAACACGGCCAGGACAGCCAGCCCCCACAGCAGGATGGCGATTTGCAAGGGTCGGTCGGAGAGCAGCACTTCTTCGGGCGCGCCGCCGCTGTGCTTGACTTGGATGAGATAGAGGTAGCGGAAGACGCCGTAGACCACGAACGGGATGGTCAGCATCAGGGCGTGGCCGCTGGGCGCTTCCGGACGGAAGAAGGTGTATAGGCTGTAGGCGACGATGGTCGTGCCGGAGACGATGGTGATGAACTGGTCGAGCAGGGGTAGTGTGTAGCCCTCTAAAACTTTGCGGTGGTTGCTGGCATCCTTGGCCAGCAGGGCCAACTCGGCGCGGCGTTTGCCGAAGCCGAGATAGAGCGCCAGCAAGGTCATGACGACGTACATCCAGGGCGAGAAGCGCTCCACCGTGATCAGGGTTGTGCCAGCATGGACACGTAACACGAATCCGGCGGCAATGATGAGTACATCCAGGATCGGAATGTGTTTAAGCCATTTAGAATAGGCCAGAATCAGGGCGAAGTAAATCAGCAGAACCAGAGCGAACTGCCAGGCCAGCCAGTAGCCCAGAGCGAGGCTCACGCTGGTCAGGATAATGCCGCTGATGACAGCAACCGGTATGGAGAGCGCCCCGGAGGCCAGAGGCCGGTCGCGCTTCACCGGATGCTGACGGTCGGCTTCCAGATCGAACAGGTCGTTGAAGATGTAGACGGCGCTGGAAATGAGGCAGAAGAGGCCAAATCCGGCCAGCGTGCGCAGGAAGTCGGGCAGGTGGAAGAGCTTTCCGTCGAATACCAGGGCGGCGAAGAGGAAGCCATTCTTTGTCCACTGGCGCGGGCGCATGGTTT
>MNXK01000081.1 GCA_001872165.1 Anaerolineae bacterium CG2_30_58_95 | reverse complement strand
TGAGCGCCGCGTCGTTGTAGCTGCGTCCCGCGCCGCGCAGGGTGACGGTCAGCCCGCGTTGCCTCGCCAGTTTGAAAACCTGGCCGATTTCCTCCGTCTCGGCCGGCTGGAAAAGGTAAGCCGGGCTGCGCAGCGAATGGCCGAAGTTGTCGAGGAGAGTTAGTTTTTCGTAGGGAGGCGTATTGTTCATAAGGTTCTTGGGCAAAGGGGAATAGAGAATAGAGAGTAGAGAATAGAGAGTAGGCCACAAGTACTGGTCTCGAATCCCTATTCTCTATTCTCTATTTTCCAATCTCTAATCTCTTTCAAAAGATCAACCTTCGGAAAATAAATGACGGGATGTTGCGCACGATGAGCATCACCAGCCGCCAGCGCGCGGGTGTGTAGACCTGCTGCCTGCGCTTGCGGATGGCGCGGCAAATGTCGGCTGCGGCCTGCTCGGCGGAGATGACCCAGAAGGCGCCTTTCGCGCCGACGATCAAGTTGGTGTCCACGAAGCCGGGCTTGGCGGTCAGCACGTTCACACCGTAACGGCTGAGACGGTTGCGCAGGGCTTCCAGGTAGCAGGTCAGGGCCGCTTTGGAGGCATTATAGGATGGGTTGCCGACGCGCCCGCGCTCACCTGCCACCGAGGAGAGAGCGACGATTTGTCCGCTTTTCAAGCTCTGGAACATGGCTGCCACCAGGTTGAGCCAGGCCAGCGCGCCCAAATAATTGACTTCCGTGGTGCGGCGGTCTTTCTCGAAATCGTACTTTTTCAGCCCAACCGGGAGGGAGATGCCTGTGTTGTACACGAACAGATCAAGGCCTCCCAGGTCGGCGAGCATCCTTTGCAGCAGGTTGGGCGCGGAATCGTAATCGGTCACATCGTGCGGGTAAGCCAGGGCGCGGATTTCTCCCGCCGCGAGGTTGATCTCCTCACATAGACTGGCCAGGAGATCCGCACGCCGGGCGAGCAGCGCCAATGTGTACCCTTCGCGTGCCAGGCGGCGCGCCAGGGCCGCGCCGATCCCGCTGGAGGCGCCGACGATGATCGCCCGTCGGCGCGGGCGGAGGGGCGTGGCGCGCGGGGGAAGAGGCTTTGAATTTGTCGTCATGGTATCCTCCTCGAGGAATTGTCATGATTATACCCTTTTGTTTTGGGGCTATAATTGAATGTGAAACGTGAAACGTGATACGTGATACGTGAAACGTAAGATATGCCCGACTTGTTCCACTCCCTCCAGTCACGTGATCTCGGCCACCTGCGCATCGTGGCCGAACTATGGGGTGTGGAACTCCTATCTATTGACGCAAACGAAGTCCTCGGCGAACTGTCCGCCGCGCTGCTCGACCCGGCGCTTGTTGACGAGATCTTGGGCGCGCTCTCCGCTGAGGCGAAGTCCGCGCTCGAAGCCCTGGCTGGGGAGGGTGGACGCATCCCATGGGCGACCTTCGCCCGGCGCTTCGGCGAGATACGCGGGATCGGCCCGGGCCGCCGTGATCGGGAACAGCCTTACCTGCAACCCATCTCTGCGGCCGAGATGCTTTTCTACCGCGCCCTGCTGGCACGCGCCTTTTTCGATACGCCGAACGGTCCGCAGGAATTTGCTTATCTCCCTGATGATTTGCTTCCCTTGCTCAAACGGAGTCCGAAGTCTCCCGACTTCGGCGCCACGATCCGACGACTGGAGTCGTCGGACTCCGTTGAGTCCCTCGGCCGCCCGGCATCTCCGAAGGAACGCGCACACCCGCTCCCGCCCTGTGACCGCTTGCTCGACGACGCGACCACCCTGCTGGCTGCCTTGCGCATGGGCTGGCAGACCCCACAGCATTCGGAAAACTGGCGGCATCCGGTCGCCATCCTCACAGATTTGCTGAGCACGGCTCGACTGATCACAGACACCACACCCCAGGCCGAATTGGTCAAATCCTTCCTCGAAATGCCGCGCCGCGCGGCCCTGTCTATGCTGGCCGGAGCCTGGCAAGAAAGCGAGAGCTTCAACGAACTGCGCCAAATCCCTGGCCTCGTCTGCGAGGGCGAATGGACAAACTCACCACTCATCACTCGTCACTCATTACTCAATCTTCTGGCAACGATCCCCCACAACCAATGGTGGAGTTTGCCGGCATTCATCCGCGCCGTCAAAGAGAATAATCCCGATTTCCAGCGTCCGGCCGGCGATTACGACTCGTGGTTCATCCGCCGCGCCGGCAGCGAAACTTACCTGCGCGGCTTCGAGCATTGGGATGAGGTGGATGGGGCGCTCATCCGCTACCTCGTCACCGGTCCGCTGTTCTGGCTGGGCATGACCGACCTAGCCTCGGCGGAAGATGGAGGATTAGCAACGGCGTTTCGAATCAAGTCAAATGTCGAAGGTCAAATGTCTGACTTTCGACCTTCGACGTTCAACGAAAAGGGAAAGTTAACCGTAACATCAGACGGAAAAATCAACGTGCCGCGCCTTGTCCCGCGTGCAGCCAGATACCAGATTTCTCGTTTCTGCGAATGGGAGGAAGAAAAACCGGAGGAGTACCGCTACCGCGTCACGACCCGCTCGCTAAAGAAGGCCCAGGAGCAGGGACTGAAAGTCAGTCAATTGCTCAGCCTGCTGGCGAAGAACGCCGCGGCAGAAATCCCGCCTGCGTTCGTCAAAGCGCTCAAACGCTGGGAGCTTAACGGTACCGAGGCGCGGGTCGAGAATCCGGTCGTTTTGAGGGTCAGCCGGCCCGAGGTGCTGGAAGAGCTGCGTAAATCCAAGGCCGGGCGCTTCCTGGGCGAGATTCTTGGCCCGACGGCGGTCATCGTCAAACAGGGCGCGCAGGCCAAAGTGCTGGCCGCGTTGGCAGAGTTGGGTCTGCTGGCAGATGACCAGACTTCCGAGGTCTCAATGACTTCGGAAGTCTAACCTGTATCCAACCTATTATTCCATCTGGAGGACAAGATGAATAACCTGACTCGCCTTTTCCTTCCCACCCTTATCATTCTCCTTGCCTGCCTCACCGCCTGCGCCCCCACCACAATCACACTGTCCCCTGAAACGCCCTCTGTGGAAATCAACGTACCTTCTCAAACTCCAAGACTTGCTACAGCCACCGAAACCCCGACCGCCATCGCCACCGCCACCGCGATCTCGATCGAAACCCCGACGCCAACCGCCACCGCAACCCCAACCGAATCAGTCAGCCCTGAGTTCTGGGAAGCATTAAAGGCGAAACAGGGAGGGGAATGGAGTAAATATATATATTGGGATGAACGATATCACAAATCTAAAGAGTGGGTATTCAACTATGCAGTGGACGGCACTGCTGTTCATAATGTGCCTATTCCAGGCTTGGAAGGAGTCGTGGCTGACTTAGCGGTCAGGTCTTATTACTATGATGCTCAGGGAAATAAGCAAACTATACTAGTAGCTATAGTAATTAAATTGCCAGATGGAACTTTAGCAAGAACAGATTCTCTTAACCATCCTTACTCGCGGGCAGAAATAGATCAATCCGTGAAAGATGAACCGGGGGGTTATCAAATAGGAGACTCCGGAGGATTAGCTGGGGCACGAATCATGAGGGCAGAGGATTTTTTAGCCTGGTGCGTAAGCGACCTACCGGGAGCTCCTGGTTACCCCCCTGGTTACCAAGCATATGTGGAGTTTGTAAAAGCTAACCAAACCACTCTTGATGAGTTCTTAAAAACCGGGTCGCCAGCCTTAAAGATAATATTACCAATGGGTCTGTACAATCTAAATGGGGATAATATTTTTCATGAGAATTTTTCTATCCGGTCGCCGACGCCTACTCCTTAACTATAGCTATATCTTTTTTGATTTAAATCTTTTAGTATAATTATGTAATCTGGACTTTGGCCATTTTTAGAATGATGGGATGACATGGGCCACCTGTGGTAATGTAGAAGCACAACCAACCACATACCCAGGAGGACGCCATGCCAAACCCATCACCAGAGATTATACAGTTACTTGCGTATTTTTCGGTTGCATTCACAGCGCCGACTTTCGCAAAAGTGTTGGTGCTCACGATTGGCACAATCCTGGCGCCAAGTCGCCGCACAGTGACCGCTGCGCTGCGGATGATGGGGCTGGGAAACGACAAGCACTTT
>MNXK01000225.1 GCA_001872165.1 Anaerolineae bacterium CG2_30_58_95 | reverse complement strand
AACGCCATCAGGATGATAAAGGCAAACATGAACAGGAACGTACATCCGATGGCAGTGATCATCCCGCCGACGGCCAGGCTGGTGTTGCCGCCCTCGCTGCTTTTGAAGAACAGCACACCCAAGCCAATCAGCAGCGCAATGAAGAGAATGGCCGGCAGGCTGATGACCAGGCCAATCACCCACATGCGGAAGGCGCGCCGCGACCAGCCCAACTTCCAGCCTTGCTTGAAGCCGACCTTCGCGCCGGTCTGCTCGTATCCGTCCACCATGCGGATGACGGCCGCCTCCGAAACATAGCGCAGGATGGCGAAGATTACGCCCGTGACGATGATAAGCAGCAGGATGGCTGCGCCGATCCAGATCAACGTGTAAATATGCTGTTCAGGATGCACGAACAGGGGGAGGATGTTTTTCTCGGCCCAGGCGCCGAACTCGCGCAGAAAAGGCCAGCGCGGGTACGTTCCGGGGCCATAGCCGCCATTCTCGCCGGGATGGCCGCTGAACCGGTAATTGAAACCGTTGCCCCCACCGCCTCCGCCGCCCGCGGTGAGAGCCAGCAGGATGCCGAAGATCCACAGGATTTTGTAGTTCCATAGGATGTGCCAGGCGCGTTTGAGGATTTTTCCATAGTCAATCATAGATGCTTCTCCTTTTCTTGTTTGATAATGTCACACTGTTACTGCTCAGCCTGACCTTTGAAATTTGTCTCCCAGCCGAGTTTTCCCTTTTTGAGATTAGGCGGCGTTCTCTCACGCCGCCGGTTGCGCAAGAGAGCGCAACCTAATCACATACTTTGGGTAAATTATCTGTAGGGCTGAGCAGTTACGTTAGAAGATTATTTTCATTGGACGCGGGGCGTGACGGAACCACCAGGCCGCCAGCCAGACCCAGTAGAGCAGCACAATCGCCGCCTGCCAGAGGAACCCGCTAAAGAGGTCCCCACCGAAAACGCTCACCTGATTGAACAGGGAAAGCGTGGACTGCTGGGCTGCGCTCATCTGGCTGCCGAACAGGCTGGTGATGGCGACGAACCAGGCCGCCTGCGGCTGACCGCCGGTGAACCAGGCGTTTGCCTGCTTGAGCAGTCCGGTCGCGTCCGCTGCTGTGAACACCCCGGTGAGGGTGAGCACTGTCCGCAGGAAGAACCAGGCTCCGAGCAGTCCGGCCGGGGCGAGCCACCACCCCAGGGAGGCGGCCTTGCGGGGCTGGGACGCGTCAGGATGGCGCGGCAGGCTCAACATCAGGTTCGTAACGAAGCGCCCGGTGGGGGTGAATTCCGCTGCAGGGGGCGTCTCCCTCAGCAGGGCGGAAAGTCCCCGCAGGGCTTCCAGTTCGGCGCGGCAGGCGGCGCACCTCTCCAGGTGCTGTTCCACCTGGCGTTGGCGCAAGCCGCCCAGTTCGCCGTCCAGATAAGCGTTCAGCCATTCGCTGGCATGTTCGGTCATAAGTCGTTCTCCAGTAAAGTGCGCAGACATTTACGAGCGTAGTTAAGCCGGGACATGACCGTCCCGATGGGAATGTCGAGGGAGGCGGCGATTTCCTGGTAGGAGAGTTGGCAGTATTCGCGCAGGACGAGGACCGCCCGGTTGGGCGCGCTGAGCGACAGGATTGCCCGCTGCACCCGGGCGCTGCGTTCCCTTTGTAAAAGTTCCGCTTCCGGACCGTTCGCCTGGTCCGCCACCCGCACCGTTTCGAGGTCTGCGGGGGTTTCCCGCTCGCGCCGCAGGTGGTCCAGCGCGGCGTTGACGGCGATGCGGTACAGCCAGTTGCGCAGGGAGGTGCCGGGGCGGAAGGAATCCAGGTGCATCCAGGCGCGCAGGAATGCTTCCTGTGCTGCGTCTTCCGCCAGGGTCACGTCGCTGCACATGCGGTAGACGACGTTGACGACCCCTCGCTGGTATTGGGAGACGAGTTGCCCGAAGGCGCTCCGGTCGCCCTGGCGGGACATTTCGATGAGATTGGCTTCGATTTCCTCGGGCAGAGTTGCCAGCACGCTGCGTCCTTTCCACTTTCGTAATTTTTAACGAAGGATGGTGTTATTTTATTCGAGAGCATATAGTATAATCCCAGCCTATGAGTCCAGAAACACCCCCCTCAAAGACCAAACTCTGCCCGACCTGCGGCACGCGTCTGGCGGAAAACGCCTCGCGCTGTTCGGTCTGCGGCAGCGAATTCACCGTCGAGACCAAGTCACAGAAAGCCGTGCAAGGCTCACGCATGCCGGAGATCACCCTCGGCCTGCCGCTGGCGCTGGGCTTGTTGATCGTCATCCTGGCCATCGGCGCGGCGGCTGTTTATTTCGGCCTGCAAACGACCGGACACGTCACCTCGCCGACCGAAATCCCAACCGCCACACAGACGCCAACCAACACGCCGACTCCAACCGAGACGCTGATCCCGACCGAGACGCCCACCCCCACCCAACTGCCCCCGCTCGATTACATTGTCAAAGCAGGGGATAATTGCGGCACGATCGCCTTCTCTTTCAACGTTTCGGTGCAGAGCATTATTTTGCTGAACAACCTGTCTGCCACGTGCACAGACCTGCGAATCGGCCAGACGCTGAAAGTTCCACAGCCCACGCCGACTCCGCTCCCGGCGGCCACCGCGACCCTCGAACCGGCCGCCGCCACACGCGCCGCCTGCCAGACCGTACCCTACACCGTGCAGGAGAACGATACGCTCAGCAGCATCTCACTGAACTACAATGTGAGCATGGCGGCCATCAAAGAGTGGAATGGCTTGAGCACCGATAACGTGTACCTCGACCAGCCGCTCATCATCCCCTTGTGCATGAGAGCCGCCACGCCAGGCCCTACGCCGACCCCAACCCCTCCCGCGCCCTATCCGGCTCCCAACCTGCTGTTGCCTGCGGACGGCGCGCCCTTCACGCTGGCAAACGATATCGTAACCTTGCAGTGGGCTTCTGTCGGCACGCTGCGCGAAAACGAAGCCTACATGGTCACGGTGGTGGACGTCACCGCCGGGACGGGGCGCAAGCTCGTCCAATATGCGATTGACACGAAATTCATCGTCCCGGTGGCCTTCCGTCCGCTGGACAACCAGCCCCACGCCATGCGCTGGTGGGTCGTCGTCGTGCGGCAAACCGGCACGGACGATCAAGGCAATCCGATCTGGACTACCGCCGGAGCGCCCAGCGACCCGCGCGAGTTCACCTGGACAGGCGCCACTCCGGCCGCCACGCCGACTCCATGATAGTAATCAGTAATCAGTAGCCGCCTCTTCCAGCATCTTCGTCGTCAGCGACTTGGGGCGCTCGATGGGTTGACCCAGGGCGCGCGCCCAGACCAGGTTGGCGGTCACGCCCAGTGCGCGGCCAACCCCGAACAGCACGGTGTAGAAGTCGAACTCGCGCACGCCGTAATGGTATTGCAGCGCGCCACTGATGGCATCCACGTTTGGGGCCGGATTCTTGGCCTTGCCCTGCTCCTTGAGCACCTGCGGCACAACCTCGAAGACCATGTCGGCAATTTGCACCAGCGTATCGTCCGGAAACCGTTCTTTGGCAAACTTCATCTGCGCCGTAAAGCGCGGATCCGGGACGCGCAGCACAGCGTGCCCGTAGCCGGGGATGACCTTGCCGCTTTCGAGCGTCTCCCAGGCATATTTGCGTAATTGCTCTTTGGTCGGCACGCCGCCGAACAGGTTCACGCACGCCGATCAACCAGCCCAGGCATTCTTGATTCGCCAATCCATGCAGCGGGCCGGCCAGTCCGTTCAAGCCAGCCGAGAAGGCGTAATAGGCGTCCGCAAGCGAGGAGCCAACCAGGTGCGTGGCATGTGCGCTGACGTTGCCGCTCTCGTGGTCGGAATGGATGATGAAGTACAGGCGCGCCAGGTCTTCGTAACCCTTGTCCTTCACGCCCATCATTTGGGCGAAGTTAGCGCCCCAATCCAGGCTGGGGTCCACCTGCGGGATTTCGCCGCCGTTATACTTCAGATTGTAGATAAAAGCCGCGATGACAGGCAGCTTAGCGGTCAGGTTCAGGCTGTCCTCCAG
>MNXK01000047.1 GCA_001872165.1 Anaerolineae bacterium CG2_30_58_95 | reverse complement strand
GCTTCCTCGCAGGAAACGGGTTCGTTACTGTTCACTGATGACTGGTCACTTCTTCTCGTAATCCTCCGGCAGCCAGCAGCACAACACCAACTCGCGCGCCGCCTTGACCTCGTCCATGCGCCCGAAGGGGGTTTTCGTCGGCGCGTCGTGGAGCAGTTCGGGCTGGGCCTTTGCTTCTTCCGCGATCTTGATCAGGGCGTCGGCGAAACGATCCAACGTGTCCTTGTTTTCGGTCTCGGTCGGCTCGATCATCAGCGCTTCGTGGACGATGTGCGGGAAGTAGTTGGTTGGCGGGTGGAAGTCGTAGTCCATCAGGCGCTTGGCAATATCCAGGGCGCGCACATCGCTGCCCTCTACCTTGCCTTCTGCCACGAACTCGTGCATGCAGATGCGGTCGTACGGCACGTGATAGGTCTTGCGCAGGCGCGCCAGCAGATAGTTGGCGTTGAGCACGGCGTACTCGGCGATTTCGCGCAAGCCATCCGGGCCGTGCATGGCGATGTAGGTGAAAGCGCGCACCAGCGCGCCGAACTGTCCGTGAAAGGCTTTGACGCGGCCAATCGTTTTAGCGGGTGTGATGAAGCCGAACAGCGGCGGCTCCTCGTCGCTGCCTTCCTCGACGATGCCGACAATGGGCGCGGGAAGGAAATCGGCCAGATGCGCGGCGACTCCCACCGGACCCGAACCCGGGCCGCCGCCTCCGTGCGGGACTGCAAACGTCTTGTGCAGGTTGAAGTGCATCACGTCGAAGCCCACGTCAGCGGGACGGAGGATGCCCAGCAGGGCATTCAGGTTGGCGCCGTCGCCGTACATCAGGCCGCCGCAGTCGTGGACGATCTTGACCACTTCTTCGATGTGTTCATCGAACAGGCCGAGCGTGTTCGGGTTGGTCAGCATCAGGCCGACGACGGTCTCGTCGCAGGCGGACCTCAGGGCGGCCAGGTCCACGTTGCCGCGCGCGTCGGACGGGATTTGCATGACCTGCAGGCCGCTCATGGCGGAGGAGGCCGGATTTGTCCCGTGCGCCGCGTCGGGGATGAGCATCTTGACGCGCTTGGCATCGCGGCGGGCTTTGTGATAGGCGCGCATGATCAGTACGCCGGTCAGTTCGCCGTGCGCACCGGCCGCCGGCTGGAGCGTCACGGCTGCAAAGCCGCTGATTTCTTTCAGCCATTCCTGCAAGGTGAACATCAGCGCCAGGTTGCCCTGCACGGTTTCGATAGGCTGGAGCGGATGGGTGGCGGTGAAGCCCGGCAGGCGGCAGGTATCTTCGTTGATCTTCGGGTTGTATTTCATCGTGCAGGAGCCGAGCGGGTAGAAGCCGCCGTCCACGCTGTAGTTGAATTGGCTGAGGCGCATGTAGTGACGGACGACGTCCACCTCGGCCAGTTCGGGCAGGGGCAGGTCCGCTCTCAGCAGAGATTCAGGCAATTCGGCGCGCGGCACGTCCGGGTCCGGGAAAGAGACGCCGACGCGTCCGGGCGAGGATAAGTCGAAAAGGGTCGGTTCGACGATTTTCGCGTTGAGCGAAGCGTCGCCCTGAGCTTGCCGAAGGGTCGAGGAATCAGTCATGTTCCACCTCCGAAAGGACTTCGACCAGGGCGTCAATTTCTTCTTTGCTGTTCATCTCGGTGACAGCGATGAGCAGGTGATTGTTGAGGGCGGGGTAATCCTGGCCGAGGTCGTAGCCGCCCAGGATGCCGTGTTCGAGCAGGTGTTCGTTGATCTCAGCGGCGGGCTGCGGGCAGCGCAGGACGAATTCGTGGAAGAAGGGGGCGGGGAACTGCAGGCCGTACCCTTTGATTTTGCCCAGTTGGTCAGCGGCGTAGTGGGCGCGCTGGTAGCACAGTTCGGCTACCTGGCGCAGGCCGCGCTTGCCGACCAGGCTCAGGTAGACGGCGGCGGCCAGCGCCATCAGCCCCTGGTTGGAGCAGATGTTGGAGGTGGCGCGCTCGCGTTTGATGTGCTGTTCGCGGGCGGTGAGCGTGAGAACGTAGGCGCGTTGGCCGCGATTGTCAATGGTCTCGCCGACCAGTCGTCCAGCCATCTTGTGGATGTACTGCTTGCGGGTGGTGAAGAACCCGAGGTAGGGGCCGCCGTACGCAAGCGGAATACCCAGCGGCTGGCCTTCGCCGACGACGATGTCCGCGCCCATCTCGCCGGGCGTTTTGAGCAGCGCCAGGGCGGTGGGGTTGGCGGCGACGCAGACCAGCGTGCCCTGGGCATGTGCGGCCTCGATGAGGCTGGTGTAATCGTAGATGCGTCCGAAGAAATCGGGATACTGGACGATGACGAGGGCGGTGTTGGCGTCAATCAAAGAGATTAGAGAATCGAGATTAGAGATTAGTACATCAGAAGGGTCGTCGCCGGTCAATTGCAGCCCCATGCCTTGCGCATACGTGCGCAGGGTCTCTCGATATTGAGGGTGGACGGCCGGCGAGATGACCACCTTCGTCCGCTTGCCGCGGAACTGGGCGTAAGCCATGCTGACGGCTTCGGCGACGGCGGTGGCGCCGTCGTAGTGCGAGGCGTTGGAGACCTCCATGCCGGTCAGGGCGCACATCAGCGATTGGTATTCGAAGATGGCTTGCAGTGTGCCCTGCGAGATTTCCGGTTGATAGGGGGTGTAGGCGGTGTAGAACTCGCCGCGCCGCAGGATGTGATCCACGACGGAGGGGATGTAGTGATTGTACGCGCCCGCGCCGAGGAAGGAAACCAGGTCGCCGCGCAAGTTTTCGTTGCTGGCGGCCAGTTCTTCGAGTTCAGCGGCGGCCTCCATCTCGGTCAGGGCAGGCGGAAGGTCGAGCTTGGGAAAGCGGTGCTTCTTTGGAACGTCCCGGAACAGTTCCTCCGTGCTTTTGACGCCGATGGCTGCCAGCATCGCCTCTCGTTCTTTGGGACTTATTGGGATATAGTTCATAGTAGTTTCCTTGTTCTGTCTAATGCGCCCGCTCTTCGCAATATTTCTGATACGCGGCCGCGTCCATCAGATCGAAGGCATCGCCGCCCTCGATTTGGACCATCCAACCCTTGCCGTAGGGGTCCTTGTTTAGAATTTCAGGCGTGTTCGCCAGTCCCTCGTTGACGGCGGTGACTTTGCCGCTGGCTGAGGCGTACGCCTCCGCGGCGGCTTTGACCGACTCGACCGAGGCGATGGCTTTGCCCGCTTCGATGGCGTCGCCGACTTCGACGAGGATTTCGACGAAGACAATATCGGAGAGTTGGCTTTGGGCGTAATCGCTCAGGCCCATCTTACCACTGAGCGGGTCGAACCATTCATCGGTTTTGGTGTATTTGAGATTGGTGGGGATATTCATCTTGTGTCTCCTCGAAGGACAATTTTGGTGAAAGCAAAAGGGCGCACGTGGATAGAGCGTGCGCCCTCTGTTATTTGCACCTGAGAGATTCGCCGGTTAGTTTTGTAGTTACTTAGTTTTGTAGTTGCATAGTTGCGTGGTTGCGAAGTTCACGATGTTCAACTACCCAACTATCAAACTACCCAACTACCAAACTAACCCGGATTGCCCCGTCGGTGTCACGTTCACGTGACTTTCCAGAGGAAACCGGTGCAGGGTCCTTTTACCTGAGAGTTTCGCCCGGTCTTGCCAGTTTCCGGGCTTGCCCCTTCGGTGCTCGTTATCAGACCTGACATGTCTCATCCGTGCCATTGCTTTCTTCGATCTCCGCGTGGACAATGGTCATGATCAACCAGCCTTTCGCGGAGACATGTCAGGTCTTAAAGAGTCTCTTCCCTGTTGCCGTTCAATTGTTAGTTACATTCTACGGCTTAGAGAGGCAGGAGTCAAGAGGAAAATCGTCAGTCCTCGGGCATACAAAGTGACCGACCTCTCACGAAGCCGGTCAGCGGTTGAATTATCCGGTCAGGGTGCCGCGTACCCAGTCGCCGACCAGCCAGTATTTGAAATCCTGCCCCTGGCTGCACTGAATGCCTCCAATGACGCCGTAGATGAGCGCTCCCAGCGGCATGAGCAGGAAAACGGAGGGCAATACACAGAAACTAAAAATTATACCTGTGGTTGTTTGTTGATCTGGGCAAAATAGGCCCTGACAGCGGGGTCGTTATAGAAGACCAGGGTCAAGA
>MNXK01000197.1 GCA_001872165.1 Anaerolineae bacterium CG2_30_58_95 | reverse complement strand
GCGCATCCGCATCAAAGAGGGACTCTCCGCCCGCAGCATCAACAGCGCCCGCTTCCCGCGCCTGGAGGGCAACATCTACCAATCGCCGGATTACGACCAGGCGGCCAACCGCGTCGAGTTGAACATCGAGGCCGGCGTCGGCTCGATCAGCATTCAATAGGAGAACACTAACGCAGACTTCCGAAGTCTTGAAGACTTCGGAAGTCTGGAGGGATAAACATGAAACGCATTGACTTTCGCATTGTGATCGGCGTCTTGCTCATTTTAGGCAGCGTGTTGGGATTTCTTGAAAAGTTTGGGATCATCCAGCGCGGCTGGGACCTGTTCTGGGGAACCATCCTGGGGCTGGCCGGTATTGCCTTCCTTTACGTATTCGTCACCAACCGCTCGCAATGGTGGGCAGCCATTCCGGGTTTCACCCTGCTTGGCATGTCCGCTTCTTCTTTCCTGCTGGATAAGCTTGGCTGGGGCGGATTGGCCTTCCTGGGCGCGATCGGCCTGGGTTTCTGGGCTATCTACCTGACCAGCCGCGAGCGCTGGTGGGCGATCATCCCCGGCGGCGTGTTGATCACGCTCGGCTGCGTCTCCGCCCTTTCGGATGTGTTTGGGATTCTCAACACCGGCGGCGTGTTCTTTATTGGCCTGGGGCTGACTTTCCTGCTGGTGGCGCTCCTGCCCGGCACAGGGAAATCGTCTTGGGCCTTCTTCCCGGCCACGGCTCTCATCATCCTGGGCATTCTGCTGGGTACGCCCTTCAAAGGCGTCATGGATTACGTCTGGATCGCGGCGCTCTTTGTGGGCGGCGCGGCCTTGATCTGGCAATACTTCCGCGCCAAGTAGTGATAAAAGGTAACTACTCAGCCGGAGTGTCATTCTGAGCCGCTGACGTTCTTCCAGCGGCGAAGAATCTCCCACAAGCGGCTCGGAGACCCTTCGGTCGCACAGAACGCTCCCTCAGGGTGACATGCCTGAGTAGTCACGATAAAAGTAATGTAACTGTTCAGCCGGAGTGTCATTCTGAGACGCTGGTGTTCTTCCAGCGGCGAAGAATCTCCTCCGACTGGCCTTGAGACCCTTCGGTCGCACAGACTTGTCCTGAGCTTGTCGAAGGAACGCTCCTTCAGGGTGACAGGCCTGAGCAGTTACTATTCATTCAGAATATTCGCGCCGATATACTCGACGAGCCGCCGGGATTCGGTTTCGATCTTATCAATCAGCGCGGCGGCATCCGTCACATCTCCTTGCTTAGTGCGCTGCTCCAACTCGGCTGCCAGGGAGGAGACGATATTGGCGCTGAAGTTGGCCGACAGCCCTTTCAGGCTGTGGGCATGGCGATTGAGGCTGATCACATCGCCAGCTTGCAAGGTGTTTTTCATGACCTCGATGCGCGTGGAGAGATGTTCGATGAACTCCTGGCACATCTCGGCTAAAAACTTACGGTCGTCGCTAAAGCGCGGTAAGGCATCTGCAATGTTCATAGGAAGCTCTTCGGTCTTTTCCCCGGCTGCTTGCTGCCCATGAGACGAAGGCGCGGAGGCGGCTGTGTCGCCGAACAGGATCACGTCGCGCCGTGTTTCGGCAGCGCGTTCCGTCTCTTCGTCTCTGGGCTGCACCCACCGGTCAATGGCGATGATCAATGCCTGCGGTTGAAGCGGTTTGGAGACGTAATCATCCATACCGGCTTCTATGCACCGCTCCCGGTCACCCTTCAGTGCGTGCGCTGTCATCGCAATGATCGGAATATGCCCTCCCTTGCCGGCCTCCCATTGCCGGATACGGCGCGTGGCTTCAAAGCCATCCATCACAGGCATTTGCACGTCCATGAGTACAGCACTGTACTGTTCTTTCTGGATTTTCTCGAGGACTTGATTGCCATTCTCGACGGCATCAACCGAATAGCCAGCCTTCTGCAACAGAATGATGGCTAATTTCTGGTTGATGGCATTATCTTCAGCCAGCAAGATGCGCAAACCCTGGCGTTTCTGCTCTGCAAGTGTATGGCGCGTGATCAGCCGGCCGGTCCCGCCTTTTGGAGGTTTATGGCCCAGAACAGCCACAATGGCATCCGAGAGCATTTTCTGCTTGACAGGTTTGTGCAGATAGGCCGAGCAGCCCAGGGCTTCCAAACGTTTGGCGTCGCCGCGCTCGCCCATAGAGGTCAGGACAATGATCTTGATATCCTGGCTGACCGGGTCGCTTTTTATGGCACGCGCGGTCTGCTCGCCATCCATCCCCGGCATCTGCATATCTAAAAGGATCAGCCGGTAAGGGTCATTGGCGCGGTGCGCAGCGCGCAGCATCTCCAACCCTTCGGGGCCGCTTTCGGCGGTAGAAACCCGGCAACCGAAACCCGTCAGGACCTTGGTCAGGATCATGCGACTGGTGGCATTATCGTCCACGCAAAGGATATTCAGGTTGATCAAATCTACCGGAGTGGGCGGCTGCTCGACCTTTTCCTCTATCTGTTTTTCGAACGCCACCTCGAACCAAAATGTGCTTCCTTTTCCCGGTTCACTTTCTACGCCAATTTTGCCTCCCATGGCCTCGACCAACTGTTTGCAGATGGTCAGGCCGAGGCCCGTACCACCGTACCGGCGCGTGGTCGAGCCGTCCGCTTGGGTGAAGCGCTCGAAGATGGCCGCCTGTCGCTCGGGGGGAATGCCGATGCCGGTATCCTGGACTGAGAAACGTACAATTGCATGTGTTCGAGTGTCGGAGACGGGGTCAGCGTGGATGACGACCTCGCCCTGCTCGGTGAATTTGATGGCGTTCCCCACCAGGTTGACCAGGATCTGCCGCAGCCGGCCCGGGTCGCCGCGCAAATCGGAATAGACATCCGAGTGGATCAGGCAGGCCATTTCCAGACCCTTATCCTGGGCGCGCTTGGCCAGGGTGTAGGCCACATCCTCGACCGTGTTGCGCAAGTCGAAGTCAATGACTTCCAGGTCCAATCGCCTGGCTTCGATCTTCGAGAAATCCAGGATGTCGTTCAGGAGGACGAGCAGCGCTTCAGCGCTTTGGAGAGAGGTGTTGAGGTAATCACGCTGTTCAGGGGTGAGAGGGGTGTCCAGCGCTAATTCAAGCATCCCGATGACGCCGTTCATTGGCGTGCGGATTTCGTGGCTCATATTCGCCAGGAATTCGCTCTTGGCGCGGCTGGCCTCTTCCGACTCACGGCGGGCGCGCATTAAATCCGAGATATCATGGTAGATGCCTAACACCCCCACCCTCTCCCCTTCTACTATGACAGGCACGCCGAAGATTTCGACATCCACCAGCATGCCATCCTTGCGCCTTCTCTGCCCGATCCCGTGCACAAGGCCGACCAGCGCTTGGGCAGTATAGCGCGCAGCCTCATCCGCTGTCTCCTGCGTCGTAATTAGATCATCGATACTCAGCCCTAGAATCTCACCTGCAGAATAGCCAAACAATTTTTCAAAAGCCGGATTGCACGAAACTATTTTCTCCTTGCTGTCTAAAACTACAATGGCTGTCGGACTGTTTTGAACCAAAGCTTCAAAGTAATGTTTCTGGCGAAGGACTTCAGCTTCTGCCTGCTTGCGGGTGGTCAGATCATGGAACACGTATAACTGCCGCGAATTGACGCCGTCAATCTCGATCGGGGTCACGGAAACTTCATAATAGCCCTCCAAACACGGGAAAGTCATTTCACCGCTTTGCTTGTTCCAATCAACCTCAGCCGGGCTGGAATCGAATAAAATTAATGTGAGGGGTTGACCGATGAGTTCCTGAAACCGCCGGTGGAGTCGTTTCGCAGCAACCAGATTGCAGCGGGCAATCAAGCCTTTTCCGTCCGTCAGGATGATGGGGTTAGGAACCGCGTCGAATGTGGTTTCCCACTCTTTCTTCGCATGGCTGATGAGCGTTTCTGTCCGACGGCGTTCGTCCACTTCACGCTGAAGCTCCTCGTTGGTGCGGACCAGTTCCGAGGTCCGCTCTGCCACTGTCTGCTCTAGTTGGGCATTCAAACGGATGAGGCTTTCTTCGCGCGCGCCGTTAAATCCAAAGGTCAATCCCAGGAACA
>MNXK01000107.1 GCA_001872165.1 Anaerolineae bacterium CG2_30_58_95 | reverse complement strand
CGACACGATCCGCAAGGCGCGGAACATTCGTTGTCACTGACTTTCCTGAACCTGAACACCCCCGAAGAATTCCACTTGGCTGAACAACTTGCATCAAGCGCACATATTTTGGGGAACCGCGAAGCGACGAAGACCGCGAAGGAAAATTAACCTTTGCGAAGGCTTGCGAGACTTCGCGTACTTCGCTCCTTCGCGGCCTGCCCCCGTTCTTCGCGAAGCACCCTGTGGGTTGAGGGTGAATCTTTATCTCTTTCCCCTCTTGCCTCTTGCCCCATGATACGCCGGGGCGGTGATCGCGTAGATCGTGCACAGGCGTGCATCCAGCATCCTCGAGCGGATTCTGGCATCTATCTCTTCGAGCGTTTCGGCAGTGGTGATGACGGTCGGCAGTTCGGCGTTGTAGCGGTAGTTGAACAGTTGGTAGAGTTTTTCGCGCACCCAGGTACTCACCGACTTCGTGCTAAGATCGTCCAGGATTAGTAACGGGGCAGTGCGGATTTCGTCGAAGCGGCGGTCATAACTGACAGTGCTTGTGGGACTGAAAGTGGCGCGCAGGTGGTCGAACAAATCTGGCGCCGTGACAAAGATCGGCGGCGCGCCCATGCCGGCGCGGTGGTTGGCAATTGCTGCTGCGAGATGGGTCTTACCGCAGCCATAGGAACCGGTGATGACCAGCCAGCCATTTGGCCTCTCTGCAAAGGCAACCGCGGCCTTGTTGGCTTTTTCCAGTGATCTGATCTTATCCGCTTCCAGGCCCTCGTCTTCGCGCAGGGAGAAATTGGCGAAAGAGCACTTGGCAAGCAGGCCGAGGGAGGATAGCTCGGGATGGCCGGTGTCGTCGGTCGGGCGGCGGTAATCGGGGACATTAATCCGCAACACGCTAACCAGTTCAGGGTCTTTCAGGCGCGAACGGATGCGCTCCTCGAGTTCATCCAAAGGCACGTTGGTGGTGACCACCAGCGGCAGGCGATTGATGTAGCGGTAGTTGACGATCTGGAACAGTTTTTCCTGCGCCCAGGCGGTGGCGTTCTGCGTGCCGAAATCATCCAACACCAACAAAGGTGCATTGCGAATTTCATTGAAGCGATCTTCGAAAGTCGTGTCCTCGCTATTGAAGGAAAAACGCAGCAGGTCGAGCAGGTCAGGGACGGTCAGGAACAGCGTAGGCACACCCATGCCGACGGCGAAATTGGCGATGGCGGCCGCCAGGTGAGTCTTGCCGCAGCCGTAACCGCCCTGCAGGAGCAGCCAGCCGTGCAGCGAGGCGGCATACTGGCGGGCAGTGTTGTAGGCATCCTCCAGCATATTTGCCTGCCAATCTCCCAGGCCAATCCGGCCGCGTGGCTGAAAGGTCTCGAAGGTCAGCTCTTTGAGTTCGTCAAGGTGGCTCAGGGAAAAGAGCCGCTCCCGCACCGCGCGCATCACGTCCGCCTGGCGGCAGGTGCAGATTTCCAGTTTACCGAAATCGGGGTGGCCGAGCGGCAGGTCGCGGCGCAGGTAACCGGCCCCGTGACAATGGGGGCAATTCGGGTCGCCGAGGGCTTCGAGGAAAGTGGTTGCGTTCTTGGCAACCATGGTAGCCATATTTCGGGCTACCATGAGCCGCTCAATGTTCGATGTACTCGGCGTACTCGCCTTCGACGTACCGGCGGCCATCTTCTTGAGCGTTTTGTCTATCTTGCTTTTTGGCATGGCCTTTTTCCTTCCAACTGCGCAAAATGGCTTCCACATAACGCCAGTTGCGCTTGTTATTCTTGACGGCGATCTCCAGCGCCTCGGCCACCCACTCTGGCGGGTAGGTCTGCTCGGCGTCCTTGAGGGCGTCGGCGATGAGCGGCGTCAGCGGGCCGATGTTTTCCTCGTATAACTTGAAAATATTCGGGCGTTCCGCGGGAGGCGCAGAGGGGGGACGCAAAGTGGTTGCGCTCTTGGCAACCATGGCGGCGCGCCATTCACCCTTTTGCATGGACTCGGCTGCGGCGCGGCCGCGCGGCGTGTTCAGGAAATAGAAGCCGCCCGCCTCATTCTGGACCCTGAGCAGGCTGCCGCGCTGGACGGCTTTTTCCAAGGCTGCATCCAAATCTGCCCCGCCCAGCCCGCGCATGAAATCGGCATCCTCGGCGAACTCAGTGCGGCACAGGAAGTGCGCCCCGCCTTCCATGTGTGTGATGCGCCACAAGGCATACAGCGTGACCTTCAACTCGGCCAGATCGTCTATTTCGTTCAACAGCTTGCGGAAGAACGAGTCGGGCACCTGGGTGAAGGTTTCGGAGGCGGTAAAGCCGTTGAAATCAGGCATCTGGCGGTTCTTCAGGCGGTTTCGGTTCACGGCGTGATTTGGTCGCCTTCCGGGGTTCAGTGAAATCAATGCTGCGTGTCGCCGCGTTCTCGAACTTTGCCAGTGAACTGCGGAAGATAAGCTCGATGCTGCCGGTCGGGCCGTTGCGGTGCTTGGCGATGATGATCTCGGCCACGTTCTGCTTGACAGTGTCTTTCTCATATTGATCGGGCCGATAGATGAACATGACGATGTCCGAATCTTGTTCGAGGCTGTTATGGACGATGATGTTATTGGCGACAAAATTGTGATGACCTGGAACGGTCAAGTCATAAACTTGTTCTTCGCCATCAGGTTCAATGGAAAGAATAGTATCCCAGTAAATATCGCTTTCAGCCAGCGTCGTCAGTTCGGATGATTGAACAACTGTAGGCAAAATGCGGGGCAGGGCGAGATAATCGCTTGTTGTCAATTCATCCAATCGTTTCCAACCATTGAAGGTCAGGAATTGATGGTTTGCGGTGGCGCGGATTTCACGTCCAAGCCGTGTCTTGATCTTGAACACAGATTTCTTGCCTGTGCAAAACGCGCGGCTGACGGACATGGATTCCATTTTGAGCGTATCTGGGTTGAGCGCCCAAATGTTGAAATTCGATTTGCCCTCCAACTCACGGATCGGAACATTTCTGCCGCTATCCGCCACCGCCACAAGGGCGTCACCCGTAAGACAGCCGGACTCTCTTAAATCCGAGAGAACCGGCCTCTTGTCAGTGCGCTGCTCGACGGCGCGGGAGAGCTGGGCGGCGGCCAGCACGGGTACGTTCAGCTCGCGCGCCAGCACCTTGAGATTACGCGAGATGTACGAGACCTCCTGCACGCGGTTCTCGGTGCGGACGTCGCCGCCCATCAGTTGCAGGTAGTCCACCAGCACAAGATCAAGGCCAAATTCCATGTGCAGGCGGCGGCACTTCGTCCGCAATTGCAGAGGGGAAATAGCGGGTGTGTCGTCCAGGAAGATGTGCGTGTCGGACAGCACTTCGACCGCCTGGGTGAAGAGCGGCCACTCGTCCTGGTTCAGCTTTCCGGTGCGCAGACGCTGGGAATCGATGCCGGTCTCCTGCGCCACCAGTCGTTGCACCACCTGCTCGTTGGACATCTCCAGCGAGAAGATGGCGACGTGCTTCTTGTGCAGCATGGCGGCGTTCTTGGCCACCGAGAGCAGGAAGCCGGATTTGCCCTGGCCGGGGCGGCCGGCAATGATGAGGAAATCGGAGGCCTGCATGCCGGTCAGCATCCGGTCGAGGTCAATGAAGCCGGTTGGCACGCCGAAGATTTCCTCCGGGCGGCGGGCCAGCTCGTCAATCCGATCGTAGTACTCGCTCAGCACCGCGGAGATCGGCTGGAGATCGTGTTTCAGCCGCCGCTGGCTGACATCGAAGACCGATTTTTCGGCCTCCTCCATCACGTGTTCGACGCTTTCGTGCTCGTCGTAAGCCAGGGTGGCGATCTGGTTGGCGGCGTTGAGCATCCGGCGGCGGATCGCTTCGGCCTCCACCATGTGACCGTAGGCCTCGGCATGGAGCGAGGTGGGCACCTGGTTGAGCAGGGCGGTCAGGTAGGCCGGGCCGCCGATCTCGCCCAATTGTCCGGCGCGGTCGAGTTCCTCCGTGACGGTCAGGATGTCGAGCGGGGTGCGTTGCTCGTGCAGCCGGGTGAAGGCCTCCCAGATCCAGCGCAGGCGGTGGATGTAGAAATCGTCCGCCTGCAGGAACTGGGCCAGGTCGTAATACACCTCCGGGTTGATCAGCACAGCACCCACAACGGCTTCTTCGGCTTCCCGATTGTGAGGTATGGTCGGTGTGGATGGGAAACCCCCCGTCGAGGGGTAGGTGGGTTCCTCGGCAGGCGGCGCTGACTCAAGCAAGGTAGGTTCTTCGGCAGGCGGCTGATTGCTCATTGGAGTAAATTACGAAACACGAAGGTCACAAAGTGCCTATCTGAAAACCATCTGGAATGCGGACTTTAGTCCGCAATGCAGGGCAGACTGAAGTCTGCATTCCGTTATTCAGATAGGTTCAAAGCATCACAAAGGCTTACGTTTTACCGAGTAGGCCTTCG
>MNXK01000070.1 GCA_001872165.1 Anaerolineae bacterium CG2_30_58_95 | reverse complement strand
ACGGGGAAGATTACGTCAATATCGGTGAGTTTTTCCAGCACTGTGCCGTGCTCCGTAAAACGTAAAACGTAAAGACCGGGCTTGGAGGGGTCGGGCAGGAGGGTACAGGGGGTCAGGCTCTTCGTCTCGCCCTTTTCCAGCAAGTCGCGGGCGTTCGCGCCGGTCAGCCAGGCGCCCTCGTGCGTGATGCCGACTTGAAAAACCTCGTACTTGTCCGGGTCAAGAACTGACAGCACCGATTTGGCGGAAACGAGGGATACCTCGTGTTCGCCGGAGCGTCCGCCGAAGAGGACTGCTACCTTGAGTCTGTGTGAAGAGTTTAGTGTCATCATTTGCATTCGAGCGTATAACGCAATTCGTAAAACGTAATTCGTAAAACGTAAGGTTAAGACATTGGGACGTTTTCGAAGAGTTCATCGAGGGATGGTTCAACGTGATAAGTGGCTTTCTCTTCATGGATAGTACGCCCGCGTTGCTGCGGGATCATTGTGAGCAATAAGCGAATGATTTCTTCAAGAAGTTTCAGACGATGTATTACAACAGTTTCAGCTAATATGTGACGGCTTTTGAAATACCAGTCACGGCTCTCGCGGGCCGAGCCGAGTGCATATTCGTAAAAGTGGGCGCGGTCTTTGCCAGTGCCGCGTGAGTATCCTTCTGCAATGTTGGCGCTGATGGAACCAAGAGCTTCATACAACTGCTCGGATAAACCAATGGTGCGGCGGTCTTGCATCAGCTTTGTCACATCGAACCAACCAAGATCATTCAGGAACAGGGCATAGCGGTACACGCTCATCTTCCAGAGCGAGTCTGCTTTCAATGTTTCTGGAACTTCCTGTTCCCATTCCTGGTAATTCATCCTGCCTCCAAAAGGTTACGTTTTACGCTTTTCTCTTTACGTTTTACGCTTTACGTTTTACGAGTCCCATTCACCAACCAACTCAATCTCCAACTCGAGCCGGACATCAAACTTTGCCTCAACCGTCTTCCTGGCTAGATCAATCAATCCCTTCACATCCTTCGCGCTCGTCTTTCCATGATTGATAAAGAAGTTGGCATGGATGGGACTGATCTCGGCATTGCCGATGCGTTTTCCTTTCAAGCCAGCGGCCTCGATCAAGCGACCGGCGAAATCGCCCGGAGGATTCTTGAACATCGAACCCATGCTCGCGCCCGGCGGTTGCGTGCTGCGCCGGCGGGCGGATAGCCTCTTCATCTTGGCCTGGATCGCGCTCGTTTCTCCTCTTCCCAGCTCCAGCGTAGCAGCCAGGATGAGCGCTGGCTGGCGTTCGCGCTTGAGCAGGCTGCTGCGGTAGCTGTAAGCCATCTTCTCCACCGGCCAGACTTCGCCTCCGCGCTGGCGGTGCAGGATTTCGACCGAGATCAGGTTCCCGGCGATGTCGCCATCGAAGGCGCCCGCGTTGCCGTAGACCGCGCCGCCCAGGCTGCCCGGCACCGTCGCGGCCCATTCCATGCCGCTCAATCCCAGGCGCGCCGCCCGCTGGGCGATGGTATTGAGCGTGGCGCCCGATTCGGCTCGCACGCTGGGCCGCTCGGATTTGGTATCGAAGCGCACCAGCCGCGCCCGGTTGACGATCACAACGCCGCGCATGCCCTTGTCGCCGACCAGCACGTTCGTCCCGCCGCCCAGGATGATGAAGGGCAGCTCCATCTCCCACAGCCGGGCGGCTGTTGCAGCCAACTCGTCCGCCGAACGGACGAAGACCAGCGCATCCGCCGGGCCGCCAACGCGCGCCGAGGTATAGCCCGACAGCGGGGCGTTCTCTTGCAGGCGGTCGCCGAACAGTTCACGCAGGGTGGAGAGGGTGGCGGTTTGCATGGGTCGCTTATCTTGGGCTAGTTGTTTTCGAAATACTCGATCAGCCGGAGTACGATGGCGATCATTTCTGGGGTGGATTTTTGCGGTTTTTGAACAGCTCTACGCCATTTTTTCTCGGGCATGGGAGAGTGTGTGTCGCCCGATGGCGTCTTGAGTTTCAGCGTGGTGATCACGTTGGTTTCGTAGACGTATCCTTTTTCAGGCATAACGCACCTCACTTGTCTGCAAGTCAGCCAGCACCTGCGTGCTGACCAGGTCGGCATCCCCGGCGGAGAGCACCAGCAGCACATCGCCGGGACGGAGATGAGAGACGAGATAATCGCTCACGGCTGGCAGATCCGGGATGAACTGCGCCGAGGGGTGGGGCATGGCCTGCACCACCTGTGCGGCGGAATAATCCTGGATTGGCTCGCGGGCGGCGTAGATTTCGGTCACGATAACCTGGTCGGCGTCGTTGAAGGCGTGGGTGAACTGGTTGAACAAGGTACGCGTGCGCGAGTAGGTGTGCGGCTGCCAAACGGCCCAGATGCGGCATCCGGCGTAACGGGAACGGGCCGCGGCCAGCGTTGCGCGGATCTCGGTTGGATGATGGGCGTAGTCGTCAATGACGACGATCCCGTTCGCTTCGCCGCGGACCTCGAACCTGCGTCCCGTACCCGTAAACTGGCCCAAGGCCTGGGCGCCGTCTTCCAGCGAAAGGCCGAGCAGGCTGGCCACGGTCAGCGCGGCCAACGCGTTGAGGACATTGTGGCGGCCGGGAACCTGTAAAGTGACGAGTGGCGAGTGGCGGGTGACGAGTGACGAGTGACGAGTGACGAGTGACGAGTGAGGAGTGACGATTGCCTCGAAGGTGAAACCGCCGCTTTCATTGGCTTTCACGTTCTTCGCCAGCGCCCACTGATCACTGATGACTGATGACCGATCACTTTTTCCATAAGCCACCGTCTTCTTGCCCAGCCTCTTCGCCTCATTCAAGAGCCGCTGTGCGCCAGGGTCTTCCGCGCAGGCAACCAGAACGCCATCGGCAGGCAGGAGCTTCACAAATTCTACGAACGCGGCCTGGAAATCAGCCGGGGTGGGGTAGCAATCGGGATGGTCATGTTCGACATTGGTCACCACCTCGATGACCGGTTTCAAGCCCAGGAACATGCGGTCATATTCGTCGGCTTCGATAACGAAGGTCTTGCCTTTCCCGGCGCGGGCATTGACGCCCAGGTTGCGCAGCACGCCGCCGACGATGAAGGAAGGTTCCTGCCCAAGCGCCGTGAGCAGCCAGGCAAGCATGGCCGTGGTGGTGGTCTTGCCGTGCGTTCCGGCCACGGCGATGCCGGTCTTGCCTTCCATCAGCCGGCCGAGATAATCAGCGCGTTTTAGCACCGGGATGCCGGCCGCCCGCGCCGCGACCACTTCCGGGTTGTCGTCCGGGATGGCGGAGGAGCGCACGACCACGTCGGCGCCCCTGACGTTGCCCGGGCGGTGGCCGAGGCTGATGGTCACGCCAGCAGACCGGAGGTCCGGGAGGAAGGGCGTCTCGGCGCGGTCAGAGCCGCTCACCGCGTATCCCATCTCCTTCAGGAGACGAGCGATGGCCGAGAGTCCGCTTCCGCCGATGCCGATCAGGTGAATGTGTTCCATATCCTAGATAAAGACGACGATGATAAAGACGAATGCCAGAACGACGGCGAAGTAAATGCCCGGGATGCCCAGCAGGTGGGGTGGCATATATTGAAGCATGGCAGTGGATAACTTAGCAAGATCACCTGTGGGAGCAGCGACAACCTGTGAAAACGGGTAGTCAGATGCAGACATATAAAACCAGATAGAGCCAGCGATCAGGTAGCCATTGATCGCGCCGATGATGACGCCCAGCAGGATATCCTGCAATTTCTCGCGGGTCATCTTGGGGGCGAAACGGGCGATATTGGGGGTCTGGTAGCCGAAGAAAACCAACACGCCCAGGATGAGCGCGCGCAGCCAGAAAAGTACCGAGCCTTTTCCCGGTACTAGGATGTCGCGAATGAACGGAACGTAACGTTCCAACAGAACTGTGAAGGCCAGCGCCAGGATGACGCTGCACGAGACCAGGACTTCCTTGGCCCAGCCGCGCATCCCGCCAATAATGGCGAACAGAATGACGTACATCCAAAAAACAACGATCAGGCTTACCATGCTCTCATCTCCTCTCACCGGCCAGGGCGAGCAGTTGACGGCCGATCTGGGCGGCGGCCTGCGGGTGGGACAAACGCTTCATCGCCGCGTGCATGGATTTCATTTTGGCGGGGTTATTGAACAAATCGTTCACTGTCGGAATGATTTTTTTAGATAATTGCGCATTTTCGATCGTGACCGCCGCGCCGCGCCCGGCCAGGTAATCCGCATTGACCTTTTGATAGCGCCAGGCGTGAGGGTAGGGGACGAGAATGGCGGGCAGGCCAAAAAGGGGCAATTCGCCTAACGTGGAGGCTCCGGCGCGGGTCACTGCCAGGTCG
>MNXK01000158.1 GCA_001872165.1 Anaerolineae bacterium CG2_30_58_95 | reverse complement strand
TTGACCCGCTCACGCAGGTGGCCTATCCCGAATACGGTCCGAACATGATGTGGAATCTCAAGTATGGCGGCCTGAATCATCGGTATATGATGGGTGGTCGCGGCGGCATGATGGGTGGCTATGGCGGCTACGGCGGAATGATGGGCGGTTATGCCTGGAGCACGACCCCGGCGGATGTCTCTGCCGAGATGCCTGTGTCCGCGCAGCAGGCTCTCGATAACGCGCAGAAATACCTGGATACCTATCAGCCCGGCACGACGACCGCCGAAGATGCCGATCCGTTCTACGGCTACTACACGATTGACACGCTGCGGGATGGCAAGGTGGTTGGGATGCTTTCCGTCAATGGCTACAACGGCCAGGTCTTCCTCCACACCTGGCACGGGAACTTCATCGAGATGAGCGAAGAATAACCGGTGTCATTGCGAGCGCCTTTTGCGACATCGTACCCGCAGGGTAAGCAATCCCCTCGCAAGCCGGGAGATTGCTTCGGCGGCGTCTTGAGCGCAGCGAAGTGAAGCCGAAGGACACCGCCGAAGCAGCGACACAGAACGTTTTGTTTCGTGGAGATAAAAAAGAGCCGGGCAGAACGTCCGGCTCTTCGAATTTATGGGTACAATTGGAATGATCTCACCCGCCCCTACCCGGCCTCCGGCCACCCTCCCCCAAATTCCGCGCAGTCCAGCGGAATTTGGGGGAGGGCAGGTGTGGGGGCGTGAGGTCGGAGGTCGTATGGCAAAAATCCTGGTCGTTGACGACGAACCCAGCATCCTGAAGCTGGTCACGGCTTACCTGAAGCCGGAGGGTTATGAGGTCTTCACTGCCTCAGACGGCCCCTCCGGGCTGAAAGCGGTACGCGCCTACAAACCGGACATTCTCGTTCTCGACATCATGCTCCCCGGCATGGACGGTATCGAGCTGCTTTCCAAGCTGCGCCGCGAATCGGATGTGTACGTGATCATGTTGACCGCCAAGACCGAGGAGATAGATAAGATCGTCGGCCTTTCAGTCGGGGCGGACGATTACGTCACCAAGCCGTTCAGCCCGCGCGAATTGACGGCGCGCGTCAAGGCAGCCCTGCGGCGTCTGCAAACGGGAGCCGGCCCAGGGTCCGAGAGCGCCGTGCTGGCTTTTCGCCGCGTGCGGATAGATGTCGGCGCGCGGCAAGTCTCGGTGGATGACCGTCCAGTCGTCTTGACCTCCATCGAGTTCGATCTGCTCAAGGCGCTGGCCGAAAACCGCGGCCGCGTCCTGACCCGTGAGCAGTTGCTCCAAAAAGTCTGGGGCTACGATTATTTCGGCGATACCCGCGTCGTGGACGTGCACCTGGGTCACGTCCGCCAGAAATTGGGGGATGAAGGCTTCATCGCCACCGTGCGCGGCGTTGGCTATCGCTTCGAGGATGAAAACACATGATCGCAACCATTCGCCGCCATCTGGGCGTCAAGCTCTTTCTCTCGTATTTGATCGTCATCCTGGTCGGCGTGGTCGTCCTGGCAAGCACCACGCAATTTGCGCTCCCGGGCGCGTACAGCCGCCATATGGCCAACATGACCGGCATGATGGGGCCTGGCATGATGGCTGGCCCCGGATTCGGTCAGGGAGGCGGTCAGGTGCAAGACCTTTACACCACTTTCCGGGCTTCGTTCAATGAGGCTTTAGCCTGGGCGGTTTTGGCCGCCGTCGCGTTTGCGTTGGTGGTCAGCGTGCTCTTCAGCCGGGGCGTGAATGCCCCCGTGCGCGCCATGATGTCGGCCAGCCAGCGCATCGCCGAGGGACATTACCACGAGCGTGTGCAGGTGCGCGGTGCGGACGAACTCGGCCAGCTAGCGGACCGTTTCAACACGATGGCCGGCAAGCTCGAACAGATCGAGACGATGCGCCGCCAGTTGATCGGCGACGTGACCCACGAGCTGCGCACGCCGCTCACGGCCATCAAGGGTTCGATGGAGGGCCTGATTGACGGAGTCTTGCCCGCCAACGATGAAACCTTTGGGCAAATTTATCAGGAAGCTGACCGGTTGAGCCGTTTGGTGGACGATTTGCAGGAACTCAGCCGCGTCGAGGCGGATACGTTCAGGCTGGACCTCAGGCCGCTCGCGGCAGCGGAGCTGGTGGCCGCCGCCGTAGCGCGGCTTGGACGCCAGTTCGAGGAGAAGGGCGTGGCCCTGACCTCCAGCCTGCCGCCCGACCTTCCGCTCGTCCAGGCGGACGAGGACCGCGTCGGGCAGGTGCTGCTCAATCTCATCGGCAACGCGCTGCAATACACGCCTGCGGAGGGCGAAGTGCGGGTTTCTGCGGTTCGTCACGGCGACGAGGTGGCGATCAGCGTGGCGGATACGGGGGTGGGCATCCCGGCCGAACATCTCCCCCACATCTTCGACCGTTTTTACCGCGCCGACCGCTCGCGCTCGCGTCGCGCCGGCGGCGGCAGCGGCATCGGCCTGACCATCGCGAAGCGCCTGGTCGAGGCGCACGGCGGGCGCATCTGGGCCGAGAGCGAAGGGGAGGGGAAGGGTAGCCGGTTTACGTTTACGCTGAAAGTTGGGAACCGCGAAGATTTTGGTTGATGGTGTCGCTGCGAGCGCTCTTGGCGAAGCAGTCTCCCAGCCTACGAGGGGATTGCTTCGCCGCCAAAGAGCGGCGGCTCGCAACGACACCCGATTTGATTGTGGCTGGAGGCTGCGTTATGGAATGGGCCGCACGATGCCGAATTGGGGATTCGAGTTGGGCAGGCCGATCTCGGTGCAGCTTTCGCGGGCTACTGTCACGCCAACCCCCTCATTCGTCGTAACTTCCACCTGGATGGAGGTATCCACCTTGAAGCCAGTGTCAACGGTCAGCTTCAATGTGACCTGGTAGCCTGCCGGCAGGGACGGGACGCATTGGCTCTTATCCGGGTGGCGGCGGGCCTCGTCGCTGGCCGAGAGCGTTGCGCAGACGTTGGTGAGGTTCCCTTTGCCGAGGTTGCTGATCGTGACGTACGCGTTGGTCACCTCGCCCATCTGGTGCGTGATGTCCAGGCTGGTGTTACAGCCGGTGATCTCGACTTTGAGTTCTGCATTGACGGGAATGGTGGCGGTCCCCAGCGGCGCGGAGGTGGATGTGGCCGTCGCGCTGCCGGTGGGCGTATCCGTTTGCGCGGCGGCGGTTGGCGTGAGGACGACCGGCGTGAACGTTGACGCGTTCCCGCCCGTCGGGGTGAGAATGCGCGGCGTGGGGGTGGCCGGCCAGATGACCGGCGTGCGGGAGGGGGTGATGTAATAGGGGCTTGGCGGCAGCGGGTTGACCGTCCAGCCGCAGGCGGAAAGTAGAAGGGCGCACAGCAGGAGAGCAAAGGTTCGCCGGATCATATTACACTCACATTAGAATTTTCTTAATCTCTCAAAAACCCTATTGATTTTCCTGTCATTGTGTGAGAAAATAGTGTTGCCCGTCGTTGGGTGCCCCCCTCACCCAGCGGCGGGTATTTATTGACAGCGCCCCCGGCGAGGCTCGAACTCGCAACCACTGGATTCGAAGTCCATTACTCTGTCCATTGAGCTACGGGGGCGGGACGGTCGAGATTATACTCCGAAACTGGTCTTCTCATATCCTGGTGTACATGTTATAATCTCGCCCCGCGCCGAAAGGCAGCCGAAACAAACGTAAGGAATATGACGATGATCAACCTCGATACGAATTTCAATACCACCAAGAATCCGAACATCCCGGAGATATTTCCGGGCGATAGCGTCAGTGTGCATGTGCGCATCAAAGAAGGCGACCGCGAACGCATCCAGGAGTTCAAAGGGACGGTGATCCGCCTGCGCAAGGGCGGCAACAACGCCAATTTTACGGTCCGGCGCACAGCCAGCAACGGCATCGGCGTCGAGCGCACTTTCCTGCTTTGCTCGCCGCGCGTTGATAAGGTCGTGGTCGAGCGTCACACCCACATCCGGCGGGCGCAACTATACTTCCTGCGCGAGCGCACGGGCAAGAAAGCCCACCTGAAGCAGAAGTTCGAGTAGCCTCCGTTTGGGCTTACAATAAAGGGTGCAGTGACAACGGATTTGTTGTTGTTGCACCCTTTTGTCTTTCCCAGGAGCAGATATGCCGCTTCCATTGATCGGCCTCACGAGTTACAACGATAAGAACCAGTATGGCTTTCCTATTGCCGCGCTGATGCACAAATACATCCTGGCGG
>MNXK01000229.1 GCA_001872165.1 Anaerolineae bacterium CG2_30_58_95 | reverse complement strand
GAAGCGCGTGGTGATCCCAGGCCACGTGGCCGTCCTGTCTGGCGAGCTGGAAGCAGAATTGCCCGATTGGGAGATCCGCGTTGGGCCGCGCGAGGCGGTGGATATTCCTGCGTTCATGAAGCAGGCGCTCAATTAGGTAAACAGGTACACAAGTAATTAGGTAAACAGGTACACAAGTAGACAGGTAAACAGGTTCGTGTGTACGTGTGTACTTGTTTACCTGTCTACTTCACCCCATGGAACACACCGTTACCTTTCAAATTGCCGAAACCGGCGCAACTGCGACTGCCAAAGTCTCCACCGGCAGCCTGCTGGTCGAGGCGTTGCACGCGGCCGGTGTGGAAATCGGCCAGCCATGCGGCGGGCAGGGACGCTGCGGGCGCTGCATCGTCCAGGTGGCCGCGGGCGGGAAGGTGCGCCGGCGCAGCTCCTTGCGTCTCTCTCAGGAGGATATTGCTCAAGGATATGCGCTGGCCTGCCAATCGGTGGTGGAAGGTGATTTACAGATTACCGTCCCGCTGCAGGAGAAGATCGAACGCCGCCTGACGACGGATCGCGTTGCAGCCGAGGTCAGGGTTCCGGATGGCTACGGGTTTACCTGGTCACAGACCATCCGGCGCGTCAGCTTGAGCCTCAACCCACCCAGCATGGCTGACCAGACCGATGATTGGAGCCGCTTGCAAACTGCCCTGCGCGCACAGGCAAATATCGAACAGGTCAATTGCTCCATCGCGCTGCTGCGTCGCATTGGGTCTGTTTTGCGTGAATCGGATTGGAACGTAACGGCCATTCTCGATACGACGTCCGGCGAGGCCGCGGGGCTGGCCAGGCTGATTGATCTGCGACCAGGTTCGGGGTCCGAAGAGGACCCGCTTTGGTCAGTCGCTGTTGACATCGGCACGACAACGGTCACAGTCTGGCTGGTGGATTTGATCAGCGGTCAGGTCAAGGCGCAGGTGGCTGAGTATAACGGCCAGATCGCACGCGGCGAAGACGTGGTCTCTCGCATCATCTACGCCAGTAAGAATGGCGGCGCGGACGAGATGCAGGGGCTTGTGGTCAATACGATAAATGCCCTGGTCGAGCTGGCCTGCAAACGGGTCAAGGCGAAACCGGAGCAGGTCGTCAAGGCGACGGTCGTCGGCAACAGCACAATGATTCATCTCTTGCTGAAAATTCCGGCCGCGAGCATCCGTCTTTCGCCGTTCGTTACTGCCGTCAACCACCCGCCGCTGACCACCGCTCGCGAGGTAGGTCTGGACTTTTGCCCCGAAGCGACGGTGGATTGCCTGCCCGGTGTGGCCAGTTACGTCGGCGCGGATATTACGGCGGGCGTCCTTTCCAGCGGCGTGGATTTGACCGGCGACGTGACCCTCTTCCTGGATGTCGGCACCAACGGCGAGACGGTGCTGGGCAACCGTGACTGGATGGTGACGTGCGCCTGCTCGGCTGGCCCGGCTTTTGAGGGCGCGGGCGTGGCGAATGGCATGCGCGCCACCGAGGGCGCCATCGAAGAAGTCTGGGTCAACAGTGGCACCTATGAGCCGACATACCGCGTCATCGGCGCAGGCAAGCCGAAAGGTATCTGCGGCTCCGGTTTGATTTCCCTGCTGGCCGAATTGTTTCTGAGCGGCGTATTGGACAAGGCCGGCAACGTAAACCTGACGTTGAAGACAAAGCGCGTTCGACAGGGTGAACACGGCGGCGAATACGTGGTCGCCTGGGGCGCGGAAACCGAACATGGCAAGGATATCGTCATCACCCGCGTGGACGTGGACAATCTTCTGCGCGCCAAGGCTGCCATTTACGCCGGTTTTACCGTGCTGGCCGATCAGGTCGGCGTCTCGTTGGCGGATGTCGGCAAGATGCTGATCGGCGGTTCGTTCGGGAAGTACATCAACGTCGAGAAAGCCGTACAGATCGGTCTTCTGCCGGATATGCCCTGGGAGCGCTTCGAGTTCCTTGGTAATACCGCTGTACGCGGCGCGTATTACGCTTTGCTTGATTGGCAGGCGCGCCAACGCGTGGCCGAGATTGCCCGTCGCATGACCTACATCGAACTTTCTGCGGATAACACTTTCTATGATGCCTTTATGTCCGCTCTGTTCCTGCCGCACACTGACATGGGCCGTTTCCCGACGGTGGAGGCAGCGTTGCGTAAAACGTGAAACGTAAAACGTGAAACGTGGTACGTGAAACGTGAAACGAGTGCATGAAAGGAGAGCCTATGTTGCCAGAACAAATCAAGAACTTCCGCGAAGTCGTCACACTCCGGGATGGAGTGTACGTGCTGATTCGTCCCATCGTCAAAGAGGACTGCAAACACCTGGAGGAACTATTTTCTCCACTCTCGAACGAAGACTTACGTGTCTTCCGCCAAAATGTGAAAGATGCCGAGGTAGTTCAATCTTGGTGCCAGAACCTGAACTATGACGAGGTATTACCGGCCATCGCACTGGTCAAGGACCGCGCTGTGGGGCTGGTCACATTGCATTTCTTCCATGGTGCGAGGCGGCACATGGCCGAGGTGCGCATCTTCCTGGCCAAGGATTTCCGCAAGCGCGGGCTGGGTACAAAGATGATCCGTGTTGCGATTGACCTGGCGCGCAAACAAGGCCTGCATATTCTCATTGGCGAGATTTTAGCCGACCAGACCAAGGTCATCCGCGCCTTCGAGCAACTGGGTCTCAAAGTCCAGTGCACGTTGGAAGATTTCTTTATGTATCCAGATGGTGACTGCGCGGATGTCGTCTTTATGGTGATGCAGCTCAAACCGAAAGTCGAGGAATTCTAATCGGCACGCAATACGTTTGCGTGCCACCTAACTCTAGGAGGAGGACCCTATGTATATCATCGGCGAAAATATTCACATCATTTCGGACAAGGTCAAGGAAGCTTTGACCAACCGCGACCGGGAGTTCTTCATGGATCTGGCAGTCAAGCAAGTGGAGGCCGGCGCGAAGGCGGTGGACATCAATTTGGGGCCGCGCAAGAAGGATTTTGCCGAGGTTTTTCCCTGGATTATCGAGTCGGTCGAGGCGGTGGTGGACGTGCCGCTCTCGATTGATACTACCAATCTGGACGGTATGGAAGCGGCGCTCAAGACGATCAAGAAGGCGCAGCCCATCCTGAACTCGACCTCAGCCGATCCGGAACGGCTGGAAAAGGTGCCGCTGCTGGCGAAGAAGTACAACGCCAAAGTCATCGCCCTGACCATGCGTCCGGAGGGCATTCCGATCGCGGCGGACGAGCGCGTAAACATCGCCGTCGAGAAGTTGATCCCGCGCATGTTGGAGATTGACCTCCCGATGGAGAACCTGATCATTGACCCGCTGGTGCTGACCGTCTCCGGCTGCCAGGAGTACTGCCCGCATTTAATCGAGGCGGTGCGTACCCTGCAATATGCCTGGGATCCCTCGCCGATGATCTCGGTCGGCCTATCCAATGTCTCGAACGCAGTCCCGCCGGAAGGCCGCCCGCTCATCAACCGCGTCTACCTGGCCATGCTGATGGGCGTCGGCTTACAGATGATGATCGCCAATCCATTCGACAAAGAGCAGAACGATGTCATCCGCTGGATCGAGAGCAAGGATACCTCGTCGGCGTTGGGTCGCGTCTATAACAAGATTGCCGAGCGCATTGCCGCGAGCGAGGAACCACAAATCGAAGACTTCGACATGTCCGACCCGCAACAGGCGGCCATCTGGAAGACGGTTCAAGTCCTGCTCAATAAAGTAATTTACGCTGAAAGCTATCTAAATCAGTGATGGTTGCGCAATCGGCAACCAAAGTGGTTGCGCACTTGGCAACCAAAGTGGTTGCGCACTTGGCAACCAAAGTGGTTGCGCACTTGGCAACCAAAGTGGTTGCGCACTTGGCAACCATGATTCCCATATCATGAAAGGAGAAAAACATGTCAGAAAAGAAAATGAACGTCGAAGAACTGCTGGCCAAAGCCAAAAAGCCATCGGCAGACGCCATGAGGTTGCATCCTTTCTACCATGGCAAGATAGAAACCGCCCTGAAATGCTCCGTCCATAGTTTTACTGACTTCGCCATCTGGTATACACCCGGCGTAGCCGCGCCCTGCAAGGCGATCGCGGCCAACCCGGAATTGGTGTATGAATACACCAACAAGTGGAACACGGTGGCTGTCGTCAGCGACGGGACGCGCATCCTCGGCCTGGGCGACATCGGCCCCAAGGCCGGTTTACCCGTCATGGAAGGCAAGGCGCTGCTCTATAAATATCTGGGCGGCGTGGATGGTGTGCCCCTTATGCTGGATACCAAGGACCCGGATGCGATCATCAACACCGTGCTGATGCTGCAGCCCGGCTTCGGCGGCGTGAACCTGGAAGACATCTCCCAGCCGAAATGCTTTTATGTGCTAGATACACTGCGCGAGAAAGCCGATATTCCCATCTGGCATGATGATCAACAAGGTACTGCCACTGTTACCCTGGCCGGTCTTATCAATGCCCTTAAGGTCGTAGGCAAGAAGATGAGCGAGGTCAGCATTACCTTCGTTGGCACTGGTTCTGCCAATGTGGCCAACTCGCGGCTGATCTTCAGTTGGGGAGTTGATCCGGCCAGGTGTTTCATGGTGGACAGCAGAGGCATCCTGGGCAAGCACCGCAAAGACATCGAGATGCGTAAAGCTGAGTATAAAGATAAATGGAAACTTTGCACCATCACCAATGCCGAGGCACGCGAAGGCAATATTCCCGAAGCGATGAAGGGTGCGGACGTGGTCATCGCGCTTTCTAAATCTGGCCCCGGTGTCATCTTGCCAGACTGGGTCAGGAGCATGGCAAAAGATGCCATCCTCTTCTCCTGCGCCAACCCCGTACCCGAGATCTGGCCCTGGGAGGCAAAGGAAGCCGGCGCGGCGATTGTCGCTACAGGACGTTCCGATTTCCCGAATCAGGTCAACAACTCGCTGGGCTTCCCCGGCATCTTCCGCGGCACGCTGGATGTGCGCGCCCGCACCATCACCGATGAGATGTGTTTTTCCGCGGCCGAGGCGCTGTCTGACCATGTTGGCAAGCGGCTGGATGCAGAACACATCCTGCCCGATATGGACGACTGGGAAGTCTTCCCGCGTGAGGCGGCGGCTGTTGCCATGAAAGCCATCGAGCAGGGACTGGCCCGCATCCCGATGACATACGAGGAAGAATTCGAGAATGCCAAGCGCATTATCAAGCGCTCGCGCGACCTGACCAAGATGATGATGGAGCAAGGCTTCATTCCCGAGGCGCCGGAAGGTGAAAAGCCGCTCGAAGTGGATGTGGAAACGGTCAAATCCGCTTATTAGCATGAGTGATCATGCAGTCATTCCTGACCATTCACACGAATAGATCACGAGGAG
>MNXK01000027.1:12008-16772 GCA_001872165.1 Anaerolineae bacterium CG2_30_58_95 | reverse complement strand
ATTCGAAGGTCAGTGTCAGCCACGCGGCCAGGTCGGGCCGGAACTTGGCTACCACCAGCCATGCCGCCACCAGGATGAGGATCAGACCGAGAGCCAATTGCGTACGGTTTCTTCTGTTCATAACATTCTCCTCTTGGTTTTATTGGGAAAAGCCTCATGTATATTTACGCCATTACAGATGAAAAGTTACGCTTATTATAGCGTAGGGCCGGTTTCCATACCGGCCAGGGGCGGCGAGTAGGAAACTCGCCCTACGGCAGGTTGATGGTCTGCTGCTCCATCACGATATCCAGCGCATCCCAGCCCTTTTGATCTATCAACTCCTTGAAAGCACGGCGGAAGAGCAGTGTGACTTGCATGGAGATCTCCGAGGTCTTGGAGACCTCGGAGGTCTGAAAGACAGTTCTAAGTTTTATCTAAAGCAAAATGCGTTAAATTTTTCCTCGAATTCTAATTTCGTAGTTGTCTCATTGTAGAAAGGCAATCCCACCAACCGGAAATCTTTGTTTTCAAAAACCACTTCGATTTTGTGTTCTTTCTCGATTTCCAGCAGAAAATTTTGTTTCCATTGATCTGTGGCGATGAGTTGTTGACCTTTGGGTTCGATAAATAACTGGTAGATCAGGGACTTTTTGGTGTCTTTTTCAACGAGGAACAAAACAAAATCAGGCTCAACCACTGCACCGTCAGAGAAACGATGTATCTTGAAAAGTTTTTCGTTGCGGATGAGATAGATTTCAGAATAGCGTTCCTGCAAGCGGCTCATCATGCCATGCAAAAAGCGCACGAAATACTTTTCTTCAGACGTGCCGTAGTTTTCATCATAGACATACCAGGCCTTATCGCGTAAATCAAGCGATAATGCACCGTTGGTCGTTTCACGCATCCCTACGCCGCGTTCTTGATCGCCGCCTTCGTTGACGGTGATTTGCAGGGTTTTGTCTTTCACGCAATAATTGATTCCAATCGGTTCAAAGGCTTTTGTGCCTTTGTAATCGGGTGTGCCGGTTTGAATTTCTTTGCCGATCTTCTCCAGCACAAAGACCGCCATGCGTAGTTTTTGCTCTTGTGTGAGATTTTCGATTTGTTCCTGCGCTCCGATGACATCAATGACCACATCGCCGAGAAAATCGGCGGAGGTGATGAATTCTTGGATGGATTTCAAATGCGGGAAATAGACTTTCAGGTTGGAGAACTGGAAAAACTCCAAACGCTGTAATGCCGTACGAATAACGTTCAAGTCAAAATCGCGCAAGTTGAGCGGCAGTGTGATAATTTCCCTGCTTGAGGGTGTCGTTGCGAGGAGCGGTTTGTGCGACGAAGCAATCTCAAAATTGACAGCATTTTGCCCATCCGAGGGAGATTGCTGCGCCGCCGGAAACCCATCGGCGGCTCGCAATGACATTGGTGTGGGCTGGTCTTCCAAAATCAGGGCTTCCTGGGCAAAGCCGGTCTGCAATTGGTAGCGGTGGCGTTTGGTAATGGCGACACTACCAAAGCCAAAAATATCTTCGCGTTCGTTGCGAATGCGTTTGTTGACAAAGATCACGCCGTTTTTCCAAAAGTCGGTTGCTTTGAATTCATCCTTGACGCGCATGGTGATGGTTTTGGTGCGCGGCGCAAGAATACCGGTTTGCACCAGCGCCTTGTGCAATTCGTCAATGTAACGCGGATTGTGGGCGCTGTGATAATACAGCTCTTCGAGCGTGCGCAATTCGCTTTCGATGTCATCATCGAATTTGCGTTGATCTCGAATCTGGCTGGATTCGAGTTGGAAGGGAAAATAACGTGCCCCGCGTCCGATCAGCTGCGCTTCGGACATAGTTGTCCTGCCTGGAACACCTTTCTTCGCGTCGCGGGTATCGTACAGGCGCACAATGTCGAACAGGTTGAGCACATCCCAACCTTCGTTGAGCATGTTGACGGTGAACACCACGCGGATTTCGTTGTCTTTGTCTTCCAGCGAGTTGACCAGCAGTTGTTTTTTCTCGCTTTCTTCCTTCGAGTTGACAATCAGGATGCGGTTTTCGTCGAATTCCTGGCGCAGCTCGGAGGCCAGGTCTTCGAGCGGGATGTTTTGGGCTTCGAAATAGGCTAAGGCTTTTCGAACAATGCCATTTGCGCCGCTTTTGAGCCTTTCCAGACGGTCAGCATCCAGTTCGCGAATAACTGCCTTGAATTCTTGCTCGTGTGCCTGGGATTCTTTGATGGTGCGTGATTTCATCAGCAAGACCGGTTTGAGCGCCACGCCGTGCTTTTCTGCCACTTTACGGCGATACTGGCTCAAAACCACCGCCTGTAAGGCGCGTTCCATCGGCGGTAAGTCGGCTGCGAGCACTTTGACTTCTTTGGAATAGCCGTCTTCGCGGAATTCTTTCAGGTCGTACTGGTACAGGATTTTGTCGGCGTATTTCGCCGCAATATTGGGGTTATCCAGTTCCACAGTGGCGGTAAATTCGAGCAGGATGTTTTCGGGGCGGGCATTGAAAATCTTGCGCACAGTGGCTTCCCAGGTATCCAGTTCCAGCAGTTCATCCTGCCCCAGCTCTTTGCGGCTGCGCGTTTCAGCGTTGATGTGGTGGGCTTCATCCGAAATCAGCACGATGTTCTGGTCGGCAAAGTCTTCGTAGGTCAGGGCGTTTTCACGCGGGGTGTTCAGGCGGGAGTGCAAGCCCTGAATGGTGGTAAACAGGATGCTGATGTCATCGGGATGCGTGCTCTGGAAGTTGGACACTTCGCGCAGGCGCACTTCTTTGGCCCCAAACTTGATCTTTTCGGCAAACAGGTATTTGGATGAAAGCGGGTTGAGAAAATTGGCGCGGGTTTTTTCGATGATGTTGGTCTGGTTGACGAAAAACAGGAAGTTGCGATAACCCTGTTCGTAGAGATACAGTATCACCGCCGCCATTACCAGGGTTTTGCCGGAGCCGGTAGCCATGTGAGAGAGCAATTGCGAGGGGTGGGCGCGATCTTGAAAACCAGTAAGGTAAAAGAACAAACGCGATAAAGCCCTGTTTTGGTAGTAGCGCAGGGGCAAAGCCGGATTCAGGTTTTGGATAACATAGTCCGGCAGGTCTTTGGGGATGGCATTATAGCGCCATAAAGCATCAAAATCTTCGCGGAGTGTATACGGCATGGCTATAACCCGTAAAACTGCTTATTCAGGTGCTTGTCTTCTTCACTCACACCGTAAGTTTCGTCATCCATCTCGCTCAGGTTGACGTAGAGCGCATTTTTATCCAATACTTCCATCAAAAAGCGTTTCTGGTCTTCAATTGCCAGGTCTGCGAAATCTTTGGCGTTTTCGTTGAACTGGCGCAAGTCCAGCCGGTAACTGAGATGAGCTTTGGCTTGCATTTCTGTCCAGATGGCTCGCAAGGTTGTTTTGTCGTTGGCGTTCAGGATTTGCGGCACAAAGCGCTCATTCCACTGCATCAACTCGCAGTATACAAACGCCCCCTGCCCGTTGTTTTCAATTACCTTCTTGACGCGCTCAACTGTGACGCTCTCAACATAATCCATTTGCTCACAAAGAATAAATTGACGATTGCCGCCAACTTCTTTATTCAATTCCAAAACAGCATGAGCAGTTGTGCCACTTCCGGCAAAAAAATCCAGCACAATAGCGTTTTTATCATCAGCAACAACCGCATAAATGCAGTCGTAGACATTGTAAAGTGATTTGGGAAAATCAAATTCACAATTTGGCACAAGCGATTTTACGATTTTCGTTCCGTACTCATTGGCATCATAGCGGGGATCAATCCAAACAGTCTTATAAGTGCCAAAATCTTTTCCAATTTCTATTTCATACCCCTTCTTTGTTTTTTTGGATCGAAGGAAATCTTTAATTTCATCAACACTTTGTCTAGCATATCGCCATTTGCGCTCTATGCCTTCTTTGTCAATAGGGTAAACATAAAACTGATCGCCATTTTTAATAGTTTGTTGCGATGGATGTTCTTCAGGATCAAGAACATCGCCAAACCCAACTACTTTATTTTCTTGAACAATAATAGGGTAGAAACAATTTCTAGCATCTTCTCGTAAGGATTCGCCTCCCCAATTTCGTAAATTTGACCAATAAATATCATCATTACTTATTCTTCGATTGCCAATGCTTTTTTTGCCTTTGGGAAGCACAAAAAAGGCATATTCATGTGTATAAGAGAAATTCGTTCCTTGTACGCCCCTTGGATTATGAACAATTGTGATGCAATGTATTTCGTGTTCTGGAAATATCTCGTGTAGCAATACGCCTAAATTTGCTTGTTCGTTATCATCTATTGCAATTACCAAAACCCCATCTTTTGTAAGAAGCCGTCTTGCCACATCCAAACGATTCTTGATAAATGTTAACCAAGTTGAGTGGTTAAAAGTATTGTTATAACAAAAGGTATTAGATTTACTTTCAGGGTTATACGGTGGGTCAATGTAAATCAACTTGACCTTGCCCGCAAAGCGCTTTTTCAGGCTGTGCAAGGCCAGCAGGTTGTTGCCCTTGATGATGAGATTATCGCCGTCTTCGTAGGTCGGACTGCCAGTCCGACTTACGCCATAACGCCGCCAGTTGGTAAAGACTTTGGGCGCGAGCAGGCGGTTAATTTCATCGGGGGCTAAAATCTCGTTCCAAAAGATTTCCTCGCGTTTGGCGTCTTCTTTGGTTTGCCCGCCTTCCAGCACACAGTCTTTGTACGCCCACGCCAAGACCACATCCTTGTTCTCGCTCAGGTAGCGCTCGCCCGCCGTCAAGCCAATTTTGTT
>MNXK01000027.1:0-11976 GCA_001872165.1 Anaerolineae bacterium CG2_30_58_95 | reverse complement strand
CTTTGTTGTTCACAAAGCGCATGAATTTCTCTTTGTCGAAGACCAGCACGCCGTCCACCCTTCGACCCGGCTCAGGGGGCACCTCCGCAAAGAAATGCGCTTTCAGGCGGTCGTGGGAGAGCAATAATTTCAGCAGGTCTCTATCGAGTTTGAGCGCCAGTTCGGTAATCTGGTTTTTGAGAAGTTCGCCGCCTGCCCCCGCATGGGGGTTGACCACAAGGCGCGCGTCTTGTTGGAGCAGGGCTTTGAGTTCGTCAAAGAGAGTGAGCATGATTTTCTCCTGGTGATACTTCCCTTTGATTGTAACAAACTTTCTTTGAAACGAGTCAAGGAAGGATTGCAAAAACATCATTATGTTTTTAATAAAACTTCACTATGTTTTTGGGAAAACATAGTGAAGTTTTTACTATACCTGCTAAGAACGCAGGTACTTTGCTATGCCGTATCAGGCTTTTTCGAACTCGATGGCCTCCAGCACTTTCTTGAACTCCTTGCCGGGGTTGAAACGCGGCAGGACTTTGGTGATCTGGTTGCCGCGCACCGCTTCGGCGGTATCGGCCCCTTCGGCCCCGCTCCTCAGCCAGAAACTGCCGAAATCGCCCAATTCCACGATATTGCCCTTGCTCAATTCTTTGGGAATGATGGTCAGCAGGGCTTCCAGCACGGCCAGCGTATCCGTGCTGCTGACGGTGGAGATGCTACCAATCTCCCTGGCCAGTTCGCGCAGGCTCATGCGTCCGCTGGATTGGAGGGATGGGTAGAACTTCTTGGGGGCTTCGGCATTGGCAGGGTTGCCTCGTTCCACAACGTTGAATTTGACGGTCATATCGCTCCTCCTCGAAGTGTATACAATTGATGGGGTCTGCCGATTGCGGCAGTACACCCCTGTGATAATTCAAATTGTATAGCCTACGGAAGAATAAGTCAACACCTTGCGCACCATAACCTTTTCATTCAGAGTGTGATTACTTTGCCAGCCCTAGTCTGGGCTTCAAGAATATCTGGCATACCTCCAACAATTCCCACCCGCACCTTTTCAGTCAGTCCAAAGTAGTTGAGGCATGTTGAGCAAATAATCAGACGGACACCTCTTTGCTCAATTTGAGAGAGTCGCTCCAGAAGTGGTGATCCTTCAACCACCAGCTTGACACCATCTGTATAGAAACAGATGGCGGCTGGCAATGATCCATTCTCCAGCAGGAGCCTTAAGTAAATATCAAGAAGCTTGTGTTGCAGTGCCGCATCGGCGGATCCCATTCCTTCTCTGGTTATCAATATGACTGCATTGGCGATAGGTGATTCGTTGAACATATCGCACCTTCCTGCTGTGTTGAAATAGGCAGCTATCGTAGAGACGAGACTGGGAGTCGAACCCAGCACCACTCGCTTTGCAGGCGACTGGCATCACAAGTTTGAAGCTTGCGCCGCACGCCGGCACGGTCGTCTCGTCATTATCAATTATAACAGAAAATTGATCGCCTGAGCCGCCCAACGGTTTGGCTCAACGGCAGCGGCGGGACGGGTGAGACTCCTTCTCAATTATGTACCATTTCTGGCAAAATGCGCCCTACTGGAACGAAGAGTACGTCCTGACGCTGTGTTGTGCAGCCGGGTGTGCTGCTGATGTTTTAGCTATTCTCCATTTGGCAGCCAATACATTCTTTTAACTACCAATCCTTCGTCTAAGGTGATCTCCAAAATTTCTGCATTCATAGTCTCTAAATCAAATATCATTGGGGTCGTCTGAAGGGCTTTCCCAAGTTCAAACTTATCAGGTCGTTCATAAATAAATAAACGGTTATCAGGCGACCAATCGCCATCTAACCATAAGAACCAACTCATTTCCCCTGGGAATACCCCGGGCAATACTGCCTCAAGGAATTCTTTTAGGAATGTGCCTTCAGCAGAAAAGATAACAAATTTACTTGTACAAGTCTCACCCTCATTACACAAACCTATTTTGGCTAAAACTCCTAAATCGTTTGGAAGCCACACAACTCCAGAAAAAGATACAAAATCTGCTTTAGGAAGCTGTAATGTATCTATTGAGATAGTCGTAGAATTCGAGCCATCAAGTTTTGAAATGGTCAAGGAACAACCGAGCATATAAACACCTTCTATTTGGCATGGATTACTATCAACATATGCTATGTACCTGCCATCGAATGAGATAGCAGGGTTCCTCCAATCATCGAGTTTCTTTGTTTCAGAGCCATCAATTTTTGTCCATCTGTAACCATGACTGTAATATCCACTTCTCGTTGAGAGGGCTTCCTCCCAATAAATCCCCCCGTCATAAGCAGACAGGATTTCTCCTACACCAATAGTTGATTGAGTTACTTGGGTTAATCCTGTTCCATCAGGGTGGATCACAAAAACCTGTACTTTTTGATTTATAAAAGCCAAAAAAGCAATCCAATTTGTTCCTGGCAACCAGATTGGAGCAAATTGATTAAATACATATCTATATAACAAGGTCGAGTTAGAGCCATTTAAATCCACAGCATATAATTCTTGACTATTATTTTGGCCTTGAATTTGACGAGAAACAAGTAATTTGTTGCCATCCGGCGACACTCTCCCCCAGAGCGAAAAGCCTTCAAACAAAAGAGTTGCTTTATGAGTCGATAAGTCATAGAGATAGACTCCCGGAATATTGCTGGATGAAGAAGTATCGTAGCGATTGATTCCTAAAACCAGTCTGCCTGAACCCCCAACCGGCGTTGGTGTAGGTGTTGGTGTATTTGTGGATGTGGGCGTTGGTGTATTTGTGGGTGTAGAAGTTGGTGTAGGCGTCTTAGTCCATCCAGCAGCAGTAGCAGTCGCAGCTGTGGCTGTCATAGTTGCCTGTTGTTCTGGCGAGGGACCACAAGCGCTAAGTATAAAAGTGAACACTAAAGCAATCAAAGGAAATCGTTTCATGGCAATCCTCCATTCCCATTATCGCGCAAAACTTGGCAAAACGCGCGCTGTTCGCAAGCCTCTACGGATTCATCTCATACGCATCCTTCAGCGCGTGCACTTCGTCCCACATGCAGCCGAAGCGGGCCGCGTCCACGGCTGGCTTGCATTAAAACTTGCGTGTTGATGCGCGCAAACACAAACGTACATTGCGCTCGACAACGTTCTTGTTCATGCTTGTGCCCGCACATACTCTGCTACTGCCACATTGCGCGGCTTTGCCAGGTTCTTGCGATGCAATTTGATGCGCTCGATTTCGTGGAGGGTTTCAGCGGTGAGATAACTCTCGCTGCAATGAGGGCAAGACACAACCGGCACGTTTTCGATAATAAGCAGATTCGCGCCCTTGCCGTAATTGCGCGTTACGTAGTGGATTTCTGCCCCAGGTTTTCCGCAAATATCGCAAATCATTGGCTGGCTTATTTCAGCAACTCCAAGAACGCGTCCCGTTCCAGTTCACAATCTCGCAGAATTTTGTACATCAATCCTGGCCCGATGGCATCCCCCCGATGGACAGGCACAACCGTGCGCCTTCCATCGCTATGGCTGAGAAAATGGTGACTCCCTTTCACGCGCAGGACTTCAAAGCCGGCCCGTTTCAAGGCGGTGATGACTTGCTGTCCTGTCAGGCTGGGAAACTTGGACATCACACTTCCACAGCAATGCGTTGCACACCAATGAACTGCTGGAGCGGCGCTTCCTGTTCCACTTCGAGGCACAACTCAATCGCCTCGTGGATGCGCTCCATCAATTTATCCAACGATTTGGCCTGTGTGTGGCAGCCTCGCAATTCGGGCACGCTGGCAACATAATAACCTTCTGAGTCTCGTTCGACGATCACGCTAAATTCTCTGGTCATAGGATTACCCTTTCATGCGTCGTCTCAATTATGCACGAAATGACCGCGCTTGACAAGCGCGAATAAAAATGGGCGACAGTGCAACTGCCACCCATCTATACTGAATACGGTCACATTCTGCGCTTTTTCTTTACCGCGAAGCACGCAATCCCCACAGAACGGGGACGAGAGACCGCGAAATTAATGCCTTTCTTCGCGTACACTTCGACAAGCTCAGTGCAGGCTTCGCGGGCTTCGCGGTTCGATTTTGACGTTTCACCAAACCATGCGCCGTCGCGAGCCTCTACGGATTCATCTCGTAAGCATCCTTCAGCGCGTACACCTCGTCCCACACGCGGCCGAAGCGGGAGGCGTCCACCGCCGGTTTGCGCATCATGTGCAGGCAGTAGTCCATCTGCTGCGGGGTGCTGCTCGGCTTGTTGTAGATGTTCAGGGCGTGCTTCGAGAAATCGCGCACCATGAAATCGGCGATCTGGTCGAGCAGGTCGCCGCCCACGGCGTAGATTTTGGCGTTCTCCAGGATGAGCTGGCCGTAGACCACCAGGGTGAAGATCTCACCCAGGGCCAGCAGGAAGTCCACATCCTTTTGCTGGGCTTCGTCAGGAGTCCACATCCTTTTGCTGGGCTTCGTCAGGAGTCGCCATTGCCAGGAATTCCTTGAAGACGGCGATCTGCTCTTTGAAGATGTTGACGTTGGGCAGGTCGAATTGGTCGAAGATGGGACTGTAATCGTGGAAGCGGATTTTTCCGAGACCTCGCGCCGGCCCCTGCTCGAAGAGGAAATCGTCGTTCCGCGCCGCGTCCTGCCGCCCCAGCGCGGGATACTCGGCCGGGTTGAAAAAATAATTGGGCATGAACTTGACGATCAGGGCAATGTTGACGTGGACGGTGCCTTCCAGCTTGGGCAGGGCGCGGATGTCGCGCGCCGCCATCTCGAAATAGGTGTCCCGCTCGAAACCCTTGGCGGCGATCACGTCCCACAGCAGGTTGATGACCTCCTCGCCCTGGGTGGTCACTTTCATCTTCACGATGGGATTATAGAGCAGGTAACGCCGGTCGTCCGGCGAGGCGGCGCGCATGTAGTCCGCCGCCCGCAGCGAGAAGAGCTTCATGGCCACCAGGCGGGCGTAAGCGTCAGTGAACATCTGCTTCACGTGGGGGAAGTCGGTCACGGCCATGTTGTACAGGCGGCGGTTGGCGGCGTGGCGGATGGCCTCGTACAGGGCGTGGGTGCAGATGCCGATGGAAGCCCAGCCCAGGTTGAACTTGCCCACGTTGACCGTATTCAGGCAGGCATCCCAGGCTTCCTGTCCGCGATGGAGGATTTCCGCGGCGCTGACCGGGTAATCGTGCAGGGCATACTGCCCAACGTAACTCTGGCTGGCGCAGACGTTGCGGATCAGCTCGTAGTTTTTCTGGCGATAGTCCGCCGGAAAGAAGACATATTCGCCCGTATCCGCCATCTTCCCGAAGGTGGAGACCATCGGCGCCAGGTTGGCATTGCCGATGTAGTACTTCTCGCCGTTGGCGCGGTAGCTGCCGTCCGGCTGGGGGGCGAGGCTCATCTCGGTCGAGTAAATGTCCGCGCCGTGCGTCCGCTCCGAGAGGCCGAAGGCAAAAACGTTGCCCTCCTGGAGCAATTGGGCGGCCTTGCGCTTCATTTCCTCGTTCTTGCTCATCCAGATCGGGCCGAGGCCGAGGATGGAAACCTGCCAGGTGTACCAGTAGGCCAGGCCGTAGAAGGCCAGAATCTCGTTGAACTCGCAGTTGCGCCAGGTGTCCCAGCGGCAATCGGCGCTCTCGCCGTATCGAGCCGGGGTCAGCAGCGTGGCGAAGAGCCGCTCCTGCTTGACGAATTCGAGGAAGTCCGCGTACCAGGCGCGGGCGTGGTCGTCTTCCTTGACCTTCTTCAGCCCCTTGTTCTCGAAGAAGGCGATGGTCTTGCGCATGATCTCGCGTGAGCGTTCGTCGGGGCAAAGACTTTCGTGTCGGTTGGGGTTTAGAAGAATCATCTTGGTTTCCTCTGGTCTCGAACACAATACAGGAATGGTATAGCGCCCTCGGTCGCTCGTTTTATTTCGGGCTTTTGCCGGTGAGCATATCTTCGATATCCGTCCATAGTTCCGGCATATCAAGAGCGCTTGCGAATTGCCTTACCCAAGATTCAATCCGTCTGCGGTCCAGGTCAGGATGACTTTCGATAATTGTCTGAATGTCCAGCAAGTCTCTTGGCCGATTGGCGACGGCTTTCAGGATGATCAGGTCTTCTGGCGTCGGCAGGCGTACAGACAAGGCGCCTGCCTGAACCAAAATGCTGCGCTCGACGATTTCTTCTTCGAAGGGTAACATGCCCAATGAAATGTCAATGTTTGTGCCGCTTTCCTGATGCCGCAGCAGCACAACCCGGTTCTTACGGGCAAATTCCTCTACGGCCCCGATGCGAGGCACAATCCCTTCAGATTTGGCCGCTTCGATTAGATTTGGAATATCATCAACTGACAGTAGGAACATGGCATCCAGGTCAGCCGTCAGGCGTGGTTTGCCTAAAAGGCTGACTGCAATTCCCCCAATAATCACGCCGCGATCCTCAAAACGGGAAAGCAGACGCTGTAAGGCTGCCAGTGGTTCTAAAAGCGGCGCGAAGCCTGCCGGCGAAGTCACCCAGCTCCTTTCAGTCTGGCCCAACGCTGATGGACAACCATGCCTTCCCTATCCTCTTGATCCAGCTTTAATCCCAGGCCAATGGCCAGCCGCAAGATGGCATTCAGTTGCTGCCAGCGGGTAGCAATCGAAGCCGCGCGTTGTTCCTGCCGTTCCACTTCTTCAACGGCCTGCCAACGCTGGCGATAGGCTTTCATTCTAGAGTCAACCATATTTTGATTATAGCATGAAGAAAAAAAACCGGATTATCGCGCTACCTTTCCAGCCAGATGGTCACCGGCCCATCGTTTTCGATTTTGACCAACATGTGCGCCCCGAATTCCCCCGTCTGGGTCGGGACGCCCTGCGCGGCGAGGAACGCGGCGAACTTTTCCACCAGCGGCGCGGCGACCTCGGGCAGGGCCGCGTCGGTGAACGAGGGACGGCATCCCTTGCGCGTGTCCGCGTACAACGTGAACTGCGAGACGACGATGGCCGCTCCGCCCACATCCAGGATGGACAGGTTGCTCTTACCCTGCGCGTCCTCGAAGATGCGCAGCGCGGCAATCTTCTCGGCCAGGAATTTGGCCTGCTGCTCGCCGTCCGCGTGCCCCACGCCGAGCAGGATGACCAGTCCCTGCCCGATCTCGGCGATGGGGGTGTTGTCTACGCTGACCTTGCCATGTTTAACGCGTTGCAGAAGGGCGCGCATGAGGGAAGTAAATAAGTAGACACGTAAACAGGTACACAAGGAACGTAAGTAGACACGTAAACAGGTACACAAGGAACGTGTGTACGTGTCTACCTGTGTACTTGTATCCTATTATGGCAATTGCACCGCCGCCCTCACCTCCGCCATCGTCTTCTCGGCGATGGCCCGGGCGCGCGCCGCGCCGTCGTCCAGCACAGCCTGCACCAGGTCCGGTTTGGCGGCCAGTTCGGCGCGTTTGGCGCGGAAGGGTTCGAGCGCCTTGTTCAGGTTCGCGGCGAAGCGCTGCTTGCAGTCCACGCAGCCGATGCCTGCCCGGCGGCACTCCACGTTGATCATTGCCACCTCTTCGGCGGGGGTGAAGCTTTTGTGCAAGGTGAAGACGTTGCACACGTCCGGGTTTCCCGGGTCGGTGCGTTTGATTCGCTGCGGGTCAGTGAACATGCCCATCACGCGCTGGCGGGTCTCTTCGGGCGTGGCAGCCAGTTCGATTTGATTATCCAGGCTCTTGCCCATTTTCTCTTTGCCGTCAGTGCCGAGCACCTTGAGTATCTCGGTGTTCTTCATCTGCGGCTCGATGAGCACGTTCGTGCTGTAGCGATAGTTGAACGAACGCACGACCTCGCGGGTGAACTCGATGTGCGGCGCCTGATCAACACCCACGGGCACAACGTCTGATTTGTATAAAACGATATCGGCGGCCATCAAAACGGGATAGCCGACCAATCCGTAGTTGATGTTGTGCGGCTGCTGGCGGGCCTTTTCCTTGAAGGTCGGCAGGTCGGTCAGCTTGCCCAACGGCGTGACCATCGAGAGGATGGTGTGCAGCTCGGTCACCTGCGGGACGTGCGACTGCACGAACAGGATGGTCTCCTCAGGCCGGATGCCAGCCGCCAGCAAGTCGAGGGCCAGGTCGTAGGTGTTCTGGCGCAGGTTGAGGGTATCCTCGACGGTGGTCAGGGCGTGCAAGTCCACGATGCAGTAGACGCACTCGTAGTCGTCCTGCAAAGCGACGTAGTTCTTGAACGCGCCCAGGTAGTTGCCCAGGTGGGCGCGCCCGGTGGGGCGGATGCCGGAAAAGACGCGGCCTTTTTTAGCCATATTGACCTCTTGTGAGGTAGAGACGGCTCCTCGCGAAGCACCCTGCGGGCATGCCGTCGAAAGACGGGCGTGGAAGCCCGTTCTACTTCTCGATAAAGTGGGAGCCCGTTCTACTTCTTCATGGATTTTTTCACCAAACCGACCACCTCGCCTGGCTCGGCGTGGCGTCCGGTCTGGAGTTTGGAATAAACCAGCTGATCGTTCACCGTGACCTCGAACCGGCCGCCGTCGGAGGGCGCCAGGCTGAGGGTCTCGATTTCAGGCTCGAAGTTCTTGAGCAGGTCGGCTGCCAGGCTCACGGCCCGGTCGGTATAATGTCAAACCGCGCAATAAACAATCGTAATTTTGAGCAACATGCGCATTCCTCCTGCCTCGAGAAGAAATGTAACTATCGGTAGAGAAATTATAACATACCGGCTTCGGCGGACAATTTCCTTTGACGCATGTCATCCTTGCAAGTATAATGATTTCACCATCCAATCAAATTTGCCCCCACGGGGGCATTCCTTGAGGCCCGCCCATGGCTCTTCGGGGCAACCTGCGAGATTTCACGATCACCCAACTCCTGAACCTGGTCAACCTGGCCCATAAGACCGGGACGCTTATCGTCGAAGGCCCCGGCGAAACGGCCAGGGTCTCGTTCCGCGACGGCAAGCTGGCCTATGCCCAGATCGGCCAGGAAGACAGCCGGCTGGCGGGCATCTTGTACCAAAGCAATAAACTGAACGCCAACCAATACAGGATCATCCAACAGCGCGCCGGTAACTTCTCCGATAAAGAGCTGGGCTTGCTGCTGATCAACGCAGGCTACGTCTCCCAGGAAGACATCCTGGACAACCTTCAGCAGTATTTCACCGCTGTCGTCCACCGCCTGTTCACCTGGGTGGAGGGCATCTTCCACTTCGATAGCGAAGCCCTGCCGCCTGCCGACCGCATCAACGTCCGTCTCGGCCTGGAGAACCTGATCATCGAAGGCTCGCGCGCGTTGCATGAGTGGGAACAGTTGCAAGATGAAATCCCCAGCCTGGACATGGCGCTCAAATTCGCTGACCGTCCCGGCGCCAACCTGCGCAACGTCAACTTGAGCATCGAAGAGTGGCGGGTGGTCTCGTACGTAAACCCGAAGAACACCATGCGGCAGATCGCCAGCGCAACAAAGATGAACGATCTGGAAGTCCGCCGCATTATCTACGGACTACTGCAAGCCGGTCTGGTAGAGATCGTCCGGCCGGAGGGCGCGCCGCTCCCGCCGCCGGTGCACGTCTTCCCAACCGAAGATAAAGATGAGCAAAAATCGCTCGTCAACCGCCTGATCAACCGCATCCGTTCGCTATAATCTTTTTCGAGGACAGCTCTTATGCAAACTGTCAAAATGGTCGTCACTGGCCCCTTCAACGCAGGAAAAACCGAATTCATCCGCTCGGTGAGTGAAATTGACGTTGTCTCGACCGAGCGGAAAATATCCACACTGGCTGAAAAAACGGCCAAAGAGGCGACTACCGTGGCCATGGACTTTGGCCGCATCACCGTGGACGAGGATCTGGTGCTCTACCTCTTCGGAACGCCCGGCCAAAAACGCTTCGATTTCATGTGGGAGATCCTCTCCGAAGGCATGTTGGGATTTATCGTTATGGTGGACAGCACCCGGCCGGAGACCTTCCGAGAGGCGCGCTCGATCCTCGAAACCTTCCGCGCCTACGCGCCGACCCCTTACGTGGTGGCTGCCAACAAGCAGGACATGCAGGACGCCTGGGAGGTTGATGACATGCGCCACGCCTTGCGCCTGGACTCAAAGGTCAAACTACTTCCCTGCACCGCCACGGCGCGCGATACGGTCAAGGCGGTATTGTTGGAACTCCTCTATAGTATTCTTGCTGAAATGGAGCGTGGAGAGAAGTAACCTCTCCATATATTTTTACTACCGTGTCCTCTATCACGACCGACCAGGGTATCGTTCATTACGAGGTTTTCGGGCGCGGGCGACCGGTCATTTTGCTGCACGGGTGGCTTGGCTCGTGGGGGCTATGGCAGGAAACGATGGTTTACCTCGGCCAGCAATATCGCACTTATGCGCTGGATTTCTGGGGATTCGGCGAATCGGGCAAGAAGCGCGAAAGTTACGCCGTACAGGATTTTGTCAGCCTGGTAGACCAGTTCATGGCCCTGCTGGGCATCGAACGCGCCCCGCTGGTGGGTCACAGCATGGGAGGCACGGTCGGGCTTTCGGTCGCCATCCAATACCCGCAACGGGTCAGCAAAGTCGTCGTGGTTGGCTTGCCAGTGGCCGGCTCCTCGCTGGCCCTGCCGTTGAAACTGGCCGGCCGGCGGCGGATCGCCTCCATATTGTTCAGGCAAATGTGGGCCTTCCGCCTGGGAATGCGCATTTACTCGCCCTTTATCTGTAAAGACCCGCGCTTCCCCGAAATGATGGATCGTGACCTCTCGCGCACCACCCTGGAATCCTTCCTGCTCAGCATCGCTTCGCTGCATCGCACCGACCTGCGCCCGATGTTGCCAAAAGTCAAGGCGCCGGTGCTGGGGATGTTCGGCGGCCGGGATAACATCGTCCATCCGATGCAATGGCAGCCGTTGAAGGAAGGCGTTCCCCAGGCGGGCATCGAGCGTTTCCCTAAAGCCGGCCACTTCATCATGCTGGATGAACCAGGGGCTTTCATGCACAAGCTCAAGGATTTCCTGGATAAAGAGACATTAACCGCATGAGGAAACCTGCGAGGAGTTATTTCTACCCGAATGCCATGGGGCGGATTGTGCTTTTGGCGATGGAGGAGATCCTCGGCCGCAATGGGGTGAACGCGGTGCTCAACCTGGCATCCCTGACGGATTACATCAACCATTATCCGCCGCACAACCAGGACCTTCACGTCCCGTTCGAGCACATCAGCCGGATGCAAAGCGCTTTGGAAGACGAGTACGGTCCGCGCGGCGGGCGCGGCCTGGCCCTGCGCAGTGGGCGCGCCTGTTTCAAATACGGGCTGCGCGAGTTCGGCCCGGAACTTGGCCTGACCGACCTGGCCTTCCGCCTCCTACCTATGCCAACCAAGCTGAAGGTCAGCAGCCAGGCCTTCGCCGGTCTTTTCAATCATTTCAGCGACCAGCGCGTCCGGCTGGAGATTGACGAAAAGAATATCTTTTGGCGCATCGAGCGCTGCCCGTTGTGCTGGCAGCGTCAAACCTCCGATCCGGTTTGTCATCTGGCAGTCGGCCTCTTGCAGGAGGCGCTGTACTGGGTCAGCGGCGGGAAATTCTTCAACATCGAAGAGACGCAGTGTATTGCCTGCGGCGACGCAACCTGCACCATCATGATTGATCAGAACCCGATGACATAGCCACTATGCTCAAGGTCATTTTACAAGCCCCCCGCCCGATCCCGCCGTTCAACGAGCCAGCGCGCGACCTCAGGATCCAAAACAAGCCGCTCTGGCTCAACCAGCGCGACTTGCTGGCGCCATACGTCAACCGCGAGATCGAACTCCCTCCCGAGGCGGGACTGCCGGAGAGGCGCGAGGCGATGATTGTCTATCGCGACAACCTGTATTTCGACGAGGGTTACATCCGGGCTTTCCTCCGGGAGGCCAAACGCCGCAAGCGTGCCTGCCGCGCCGCCTTTTCCACCAAAGACCCGGCCTTCCGCGAACATGCCCTGCCATTATCGGTCTCGTATACCCCGGCTGGCGACCTGTATCTT
>MNXK01000126.1 GCA_001872165.1 Anaerolineae bacterium CG2_30_58_95 | reverse complement strand
GCGTCCATAGCCAGGCGGGAAGATAGACCGGGCGGCGGACGCCAGGAAGCGTGAGCGCCAGACGAACCGGGTTGAATTCCGGGGTTGCAAAGAACTGTATCCTGGCCTCCCAATCAGGATAGAGAAACGCCCAGGCGCGGATATAGGCAAAGAAGTTCGACCAGTCTTTGCCCATCTTGGCAATCGCGTCGCTCAACCCAAAGCGGCGATCCAGGGACATGCGTCCGCCCGGAAAGGTCGGCAGGGTTTCGGGCGAGTCAATGCCGGGATGGGTGCGCCGGTATGCGTCCACGTCATCCACGTAGCGTTTGGCTTCGTCCAGGATGTCCTCGAAGCCGTACCGCGTCAAGGCGTCCTTGAGCGTTTCGCCGCTCGAAAGGTCGTTCAGAGCCTGCCAGACGGGATCAAAGGGCCTGCCCTGAGCCGAAGTCCTGAGCGCAGCGAAGGAGCAGTCGAAGGGCAGGAACGCAGCATCAGCGCCGGTCAGCCACCAGCGCGCCGCCGCCGGGCAGTAGGCGTACAGCAGCGCTGCCAGCAGGGGATGGCCGCGCGGGTTGTCCTTGTCTTTCAGAGCCAGCCAGAGATCGGTATTGTACATAGCCAGATCGCATAAGGGATGGATCGCCATGCGCCATAGCTTTTGACGCCGGAGAGCGTCCGTTTGGTGATCTTGCGCCACAGGAACTGCGCCAGGGCGGTCAGGATGAATGTGCCAGACATGACGAGCGCGGCAGTTTGGGCAAGCGCGGCAGGCGCGAGCCACAGCAGCGCCATCCACAGTTTGGCGTCCCCGCCACCGACCCATCCAGCGCGCCAGGCCAGGAACAGCAGCAGGCAGGCTAGCCAGGTGACAACGAATGCTCCGCTTTCGAGCGCACCGGGGCCTGCCCTGAGCGAAGCCGAAGGGAAATTCGAGATCAGCCCGATCCCCAGCAGAGGCAGCGTTACCCAATTGGGGATACGCCCGCTGCGGAAATCGTGCATGGCAACAAGGATGATCAGAACGAATAGCAATAGGTAGAACACGATGTTAATCTTACCTGAAATCTTGGGGGGGGTGTTCTCGCCGTGTCCAGGCGTCTTGCATCCGAACTGAATTTGTTGTACAATGTGAACAGAAAGGATTGTACAAGATGGACATAACAATCAATCTTGCTGAAGCGCGCCGCAAACTCCCCGAACTGGCCGACCGCGCCGGCGCCGGACAGACATACGTTGTCTCTCGTCGCGGGCGTAAGATCGCCGTCCTGATCGGCGTAGACGAGTACCAACGGTATAAAGCCATTGAACTGCAACAGCGCGAGCGCGATTTCAACGTACTCCTCGCCCCCGCTCCGCCCAACGCGCCGACGGAGGACCAGGCTCGAAGTATAGCCGTGCAGATCGTGCGAAAAGCCCGCACTGAGCGGAGCGAACGTGGGACAACGAATGCTCCGCTCCGCAGCCAGCGCGGCCAGAGTTAAGCATGAGAGCGGTGATTGACACCAATGTATATGTCTCCTTCCTGCTATCCCCGCGGGGAGCGGGAGCATGGCTGATCGCCATGTGGCGTGACAGCCGTTTCGAGGTGGTCGTCTCGCCCGCCCTCCATCAGGAACTGGTGGAAGTCATGGAACGCCCGGAGATCGCGCCAAAGGTGGAGGTACAGCGAAGAATGGCTTTGTTTTATCGGTTACGGCACGATGCGCTCTGGACAGCCGGCAGCCTGGACACCGAAGGCGCGCTGGCAGACCCGGATGATGATTTCCTGCTCAGAGCCGCGCTGGAACGTGAAGCGCAATTTATCGTTACCTGGGACGGAAAACTGCTCGAACAGGGAAACTGCCAAGGAGTGCAGATTGTCACGCCAGACCAGTTTATCGCCCTGCTCGTGCGTTCAGGTTAAACAATTACGGGGTGTCTGTTTCGTGTCCGGGATTCTTGCGCCCGCAGGGCATTCGTTGTCACCTGAAGCCTTTGCCGATGATTGCTCAATTACCTTTTGTATGGTATAAGTATTGTAATAACTTATATCTTTGGTATGGAAGGTAATCATCCGATGAAAACTGCTAAAACACTAGGTCCCGTGAGTGCGGATCTTTTGCTGCGCCTCAGTGCGGAGGGAAAAACTTTTTTCTCTATCGTGGAGGCCCAGACCATCGCCGGGAAGGATTATGCTTCTACGGTTGCTCTTCTTAGCCAAATGGTGCACCGAGGATGGCTGGTGCGCTTGGTGCCGGGCAAGTACCTGATTGTTCCTCTGGAAGCTGGCTTGGAAAGCATCCCAATGGCGAACCGCTATGCGATTGTCCGTGAGGTATTGGGTTCCCTTCCCTACTACGTTTCCCACTACAGCGCCATGGAAATACATCAAATGACTACCCAACCAGTCAAGACGGTATATGTTACGTTGCCACGACAGCGGGCTAGCCAAACCATCGCGGGGGTGTCCTACCGCTTCCTTTACGCCAAGCCGCGCTCTTTTTGGGGATCGGAAGTGCACTGGGTGACCGATCAGGATCAGGTTCACATCAGCGACCTGGAAAAGACACTGCTGGATTGTGCGGTCCGCCCTGAGTTATGCGGCGGATTGGCAGAATTGGCTAAAGGGCTGTGGCTGCGCAAGAGCGATCTGGATGATCGGCGGCTGATAGCATACGTCCAGCGGCTAGGACACAAGGCCGCTGCCAAGCGATTGGGTTTTCTTCTAGAAACCTATGGTTTGGGTTGCCCTGAGACGATTGCTGCGCTGCAGTCGTTGATCAATTCTCGATACAACCTTCTCGATCCAACGCTCCCCGACGCGGGCTCATACCGTGCCCGCTGGCGATTGCGGATTAATCTTGATCCAGAAGAACTAAAAACCATTATCTGGACATAACCTTATGATCTCAACTGCTGAAGTTGCCAAGCTCGCGCATCGGCTTGGCGTGAGCGATCGTGTGATTGAAAAGGACTATATTCTCAGTTGGCTGCTCATCGCCATTGCTAAAAGCGATTTGCGGACTGCGTTGGCTTTCAAAGGTGGCACTGCCTTGAAGCAAACCTACTACCCGGACTATCGCTTTTCGGAGGACTTGGATTTCACTCTTTGTGCCAACCTATCTCACGACGATCTGGTCCGTGCCTTCGGAGAACTGTTCCCCTGGTTAGAACGGCAAGTGAACCTGCCGTTAGCTCTTCGCAGTGCGGAGCGCAATGTCTTCGACAGTACAACGTTGCTGGTAAATTACGTAGGGCCATTGAAAGCTCGGCTGGGTAGCCGTCACTTGAAATTAGACATCACCCGCGGGGAACTGCTCCTGTACCCGCTTGCTGAACGCACACTGCAAGCACCGTACAGTGATCACCCCAGGGGCATCACGTTGCTGACCTACACGTTGGAAGAAATCCTCACCGAAAAACTGTGTGCCTTGCTGGGACGCACCGAACCGCGTGATTTGTACGATGCCTACTGGCTGTTCGAGCGAGGTGATGCAGATGTCACCTTTCTACCGGCGAACTTTACTGCCAAATGCCAGCACAAGGGCCAGGACCCGACACGGCTCAATGCTGTCCTGCAAAGTAAGGCGAGAACCTTCGAGAAACTCTGGACATCGCGTCTGGCAGTCCAGGTGGCGGATCTGCCTGATCTGGACAAAGTTCTGCGGGTGGTGCGACAACATCTGCGGTCCGCTGGGTTAACATAAAAACAACCATAGACAAAAAAGCCTGGTAAACCAGGCTTTTTTTATCCAAAGGCTATGGCACGCCCGGCCAGCCGATCTGGCCCTGCCCTTCGCGCACGCCCCAATAGATCGTGCCGCCCCAATTCCACGATCGTCCCCAGGCAGAAGTGCCAACACGGTCGTAGTCGTCCATGCGCCGGATGGTGAGGTTGTTGTTCCAGTACGCATCTGGGGTACCGTTTCCGTCCAGGTCAGCAGCCAGGCTGGGCGGCAGACCCTGCACCTGCGAAGGGAGGATCTCTCCGCCCTGACTATGAGACTCCCACTTGTAGTCATAGTTACATTCTGCTGGCACAGAAACCGAACAGTTCCCGGTCGCCCCAGAGGGAATGTTTGTATCGCAGAATGGTTCCCATTTTCCTCCTTCCAATCTCCAAGAATTGATCCCTGGCACATCTGAACTTTCGCAACTGCCACAGGGACAATATCGGACGTACTTCTGATATGAGAGATTCCAGAACAGGTGATAGGGAGCATGAGCAAACCCTGCAAACACTGGCATATCTGCTGGCAGTTCATCCAGGCCAGAGATCGTCCCTGCCAACGGCCCACCGCCGGCTGCCGGATGCGAGGGCACTTCCCAGCAAAATTTCTTTGGCGGGATGCCCTGCGCCAGAATGATCCTGTTCACGCTGATGCAGTATGCTGACCCGCCGCTGGTTTCATACACGCCGATCTGTGGGATTTGGATATGGGTCTTCCCAACCGGTTGCAGGGAAAGCGTCAGGGTGATGTTAGCCAGGTCGCCTACGTGAGGGGAACTGCTCGAGCCTCCGGAGGGGCTGTAATAGGCCAGCGTGCCGGAGCCGGAATTAGGTTGAAGTTGAGTACGCATAGCGGTGGGCCAGCGTACCAGTGAGGCCGGATAAGGACGCACGTCCAGGAACACTTCGGGGAAGGAAACCTGCGCCTCCACACGCCATTTACTTGAGTTGCAGTACACACCGCCATTATCTATGGTAAAGGTGTCGCAGGGATTTTCTGATTGCGGCTGTTGCTCTGG
>MNXK01000138.1 GCA_001872165.1 Anaerolineae bacterium CG2_30_58_95 | reverse complement strand
CAGCAATCATGATCAGCCTCCTCTCATCAACCACCAGAGACAATTATACACGACACTGATTCCCAGTCACCTCCCCCAGCACTCGGATGCCGTGGATCACTGCTCCCTTTTTCATCTTATCGTCATCCACGAAACCGACCGGCTCGAGCGATACCCTCGGGCTGGTGAGCATCTCCCGCACGATCCCTTCGACCGACCCTTCGCAAAGACTTGTCCTGAGCCTGCGAAGGAACACTCAGGGCTTCGGCTCAGGGCAGGCATCTCTCCGGCATCCCCCGCCCTCCCGCAAGTACATCGGGACGATGCAGCAATCAGGACGCGCTTGCGCTGCGTCCGGTTGGAAGTGCGCGCCTGCCAATATTCCGCGGCCCGCACGCTTCTGCCTGTGCGAACGCAGACAGGGAAGCGCGTCCCCCCCACGAAGAACAGGGTCAGCAAACCATCAATGATCGGCAGCGAGCGCGGCAGCCCTGCGCCTGCCTGCGCCGTATCTGCCGACAGGCAGGCAGGCCGCCGAGCCAGCTCAGCCCCTGCCCCAGGTAGGTCAGGGCGGTGACCATAGCAGACGAAATCCCCACTGCCAGCTCGATGGCGGTCAGCTCGTCCATGCTGGCGTAGCGCCAGTACCGGGCGTACAGCCGAAAAGCATAGAACACCGGCATCTTGACCAGCAATGCCAACAGGGTGAAGATCAGCAGCGCCTGGGCATATGGCCGCTCCCAGGGCAGGTTGACCCGCAAGGTAAGCGCCAGCGCCGGGATGGCTGCCAGCAACAACGGGAACACGTCCCGGCCACAATCGGAGGAACCGTTCAGCCAATTCCTGGCGTGCTCGATTTGCGCAAAGCACCTACTCGACAGGGACGTTAATTACCCAATGGCGAACCAAACCATTCACCTGATCAAAGTCCCTATCATCCGAAGCAATTGCATCTATCCCCAAACGCTGAGTGACAGCCACGTGCAAGGCATCCCTGGGCAAAAGAGCGAATGCCTCGATATTTTCTAACATCCTATCGAAATCGCCTGTCTCTATTCCAACCAGATTAACGTGAGGCAATGTCATCAACTTGCGTAATGCATCTTCGATCAAGCCGGCATGGGCACGGAGCGCACCTGTCAAATTTTCGCGGAGCACATCCAATGGGTTCTTCCCTGTCGCATCTTTCACCCGAGCCAACAATAGCCGATAGAACAACTCATCGAGAACGAGAACACTAACGAAAGCTTCTATCTCCCCCCGAATTACCCGTTCCAGAAACAGCCTGATCCTTCCCAGGCTATCAGGGTCTGTTCGCAGGTACATATACCAAACGTTGGTATCTACATAGACGACGCCAGTAAGGACGTCATCGAGCTTCATAGAGACCGCCAATTTTTAACTGAAAATCGTACTCGGTTGCGGATTCCCTTCCCAAACACCCGGCCAGGTTTTCCAGAATTTTTTTGGGTTCCAATACAGACTCTGGTACGACCCGAATCTCTCCTTTCTGCACAATCAACCGCAAGCGCCCGGTCAGGCCGGCCTCTCGCAATGTCTGCCGTCCCACGACCAGATCTCCCTTGGGAACGATTTCAATTTCTCTCGTCACCATACCAGCACCTCCTAAGCAGGTTTTAACCTGCCTGCTCAAAAAGATTGTACCACATCCAACCCTCCCCCTCTCTCCCCTCCTCCCCTGCTCCCCATCACCTCCCCCCGCGTTCGCCGAAGGTCTTCCGGGGTGTCACTCCACCAGAACCTTTCCCCCTGCGACAGACGATAACCATAAAGCATGTGATCATCCGCCACAGTCAGTGGAGGCGGTTGTGCAGTGTTACGATGGAGCGTAAACGGGACAAGGAAAATTTACAACAATTCGTCCAATGCACTCACCACCGCAGCAATCACGATTTCGACAGCCCTTCGACAAGCCTTCGGCGTGAGCGCCTGTCCTGCCTGCCCTGCCGTCTCGCACCCTTATTCGTTGTCACGGCGTGCAGCCGTTGTTCGCGGCACGAACGGTGGCGGGCTAGGCCAGGGAGCGTAGTCGAAGGGCTCAGGCGAACGCTCAGGATGGCAGCTCAGTACAAGCGATACGCTCCGGCGAAGAGCACGCCTGCGCTACTCAACCGACGCTAGAGGGTCGAGACCAAGGGAGCGGGCTGGAGAACAGTGTTCATGTATCAGTTTGCCAGATGAATTAGTCCGGTACCCAACATTCGATCTGCAAATTCTCACAGCTTTCCCTCCCGCCGTAATTTCGCTTTAATTTCCCCAAATTGGCGTGCGACTGGTTGTTTCAGAGCCAACACGGTCAACCCATTGACGAAATCATCCACTACTTCGTGATTGTGTTCGGGTCTGTTCGAGCAATCCGCACCATAATGAAGCTCTGCCACGCTGATGATCGAAATTGCCAGATTGCCCGGCTCAATAGCGTTTATCTGTTGGCGCACTGATTCATGTCCCCGCAACCAATAAACGCAGGTGTCGGTATCCAGCAAATAGATCATATCGATGGCGGCTTTGTTCTTGACGTACGCGTTTCATAGATATCGTTTATGGTTTTTTTGACAGAACGATCGTCCTGCCAGGCTCCAAATGAAGCCTGAAAACGCTCCATTTGTGTTTTCATAAGCTCATTCGGTTCAGGTTTGATAAAAGTAACCATCACACGATAGGGCTCGTTTACCGGGGAGTCTTCTAACAAGCTCACATTTTTACCATCGAATATGGCTGGCACAGTTACGTGTGGCATACGAAACTCCTTCGACAAAATCGAATTCTCATATCCATGAGTCCACTGAAAAAACTCACCACAGAGAACACGGAGAGCACACTTGTACCTGCGCAAGTGCAGGCAGAGTTCTTCTTTTTAATTCTCCGTGTACTCTGTGATCTCTGCCGTCTCGCACCCTTATTCGTTGTCACGGTGTGCCGCCGGTGTTCGCGGCACGAACGGTGTGGTAAAAATCCCTTTTTGCAGTAGACTCATCCATTATATCAGAATGCCTGACCTTTAGCGCGGATGATCTTACGCAATGTTCCTTGATCTCAACCAGGCCGGGTAGCGGGACAGGATCACCAACAGCCAGACGCCACCCGCCATCCTTCGACGGAGTTTACCCTGAGAGTAACCGAAGGGCTCAGGACAAGTCCGCCATTCGCCACCCTCACCACCCCCCTACTCGTTCACTTGAGACTGATAACTGGTCGCTGATCACTGGTAACTTCCTCCCCTCCCCTGTTCACTTGAAACTAATGACTGATGACTGACCACTGATTACTGTTCACTAATTACTGCTCCCTCCCCCCTCTCCCCCTCCTCCCCTGCTCCCCATTTCCCCCCGCGTTCGCTGAAGGTCTTCCAGGGTATCGCTCCAAAGCCCCCTCGCCAAGGCCAATCATGTCCGCCGTCAAAGATAAGAGGGCCAGGGCCAGACCCCTCCCAGAAGGATATATCCGAGGCTGCGCTGGCTCACGATTTTACTCCTTCAATTTATGCTCTCCAAGCATTTCCTCCGCTTTGGCGGCATCCCGCAGAAACATTTGAACGGTTTCCTTGCTATATGGATGCACGATCATGCCTTCTAACAAATTAGGCAAGACTGTGACAATATGCGCGCCAGCCTCCAGCCACTCGATGACATTGAGAACTTCACGCGTCGAGCCGATAATGATCTGCGACTTGAGGGCAAACTGATCCAGCACCTTACGTAGTTTGGCGATCTCGCTGCAGACGTTATACCCCATGTTATTGACCCGCCCTCCAAATATGGAAACGTATGTCGCCCCAGCCAGGGCAGCTAGAAAACATTGTTGAGCGCTCATCATCGCAGTTACATTGACGCGCACATCATGCTTCGTCTCAAGATCGTGGATAATTTCCAGATTTTCCAGCTCCCCCTCAGGGCCATGGATCGTAACCTTGACAACGATATTTTCTGCCCAACCTGCAAAAGTCTGGGCTTGCTGAATGACCTTTCCTCGTTCAGTCGTTGTCACTTCCACAGACAGCGGCAGGGGCGCGATCACCTTGGCGATTTCTTTCGAACAAGCCTCGATACCCTTCATCCCGCCTGTCACGCCGTCCTTGGGAAATTGGAATAGACCTCTTGCAAAAGTCTCCAGGATTTTGTAGAGGCGGCTCCTACGCCGCCGAAAGACGGGCATGGGAGCCCGTCCCGCAGAAATTTTCATCATAGGCTGGCACTTATGCAAGAGGTCTAATGAGTATACGCCTGGAAGGGTATGTACACGATTTGATCGTGCAAATGCCGCGGCATCGAGTGCCGGTTGCGAGTAATCAAGCAGTACTCTTGGCGTTCGAGCCGGAGCAGGATATCCGGGTCTGACGAACCACGCGGTGGCGCCAAGTCATCGCCAACAGTCAATACGGCGACGTTGGGCTCTCGCCGGCGCAACTGATCACCCATTGCGTGCGGGGTATTCTCATACAAGGTAGCGGATCTCCGTCACAGGGCAGGAATCCCCACGCCGGACGCCGAGTGCGCCTTGAGTTCGCGGAGACGGCGCACGGCTGGAGAAGGATTACGCTCTTGTTCCTGCCAGGCGGCTTCAGTATACGCCCGCCATGCTTCCAGATAGGCATCCATCTGAGCACGGTTATGAAAGTAGTACAGGAGGGTCGCATAGACCTGTTCCAGGGACAGGCTGCGATCGCGCGCGGCAATCTCCTCCGGACTGGAGCCGTCCAGGTAGTCATCCAACACTGTCTCGATACCCACACGTGTTCCTTTTATGCGAATGTCATCCGGGCTGAGGAAGTCAAAGTATCTTTCCAGTTCCATATTCACCTCCAGTTATGGTAGCCACCTTCGAGGCTACCATTAGCGCATCTCTTGTCCACTGAAAAATAGACCCTAAAGGTTTCCTTATTGATGAAGAATTTTTCCAACGCCTCCGTACGGGCGACCAATTTGACT
>MNXK01000213.1:4134-4638 GCA_001872165.1 Anaerolineae bacterium CG2_30_58_95 | reverse complement strand
AAGGGCATTCGTTGTCACCCGAATGGCCGCTTGTGCGACTGCGCTCACCACCGAGTAGGTGCTGCGCACAAGGTTCGCACAGTGGTAAAGGCGGCGCAACGGGTTGAAAATGGGGAATTTCAGTCACCTGCGCCATTTTTTCAACGCGTCTCAGTGCAGCATGGTTGGTGGACAGGCTGGGCATGGTAGTTCGCCGCACTGCCGCTGGCCATGCCGGGAAAGGTTGCCAGATCATGCGGCATCCTTTGCAGGGTGCTCACGCTCGATCATGGTGATTTCTCTTGTGGTCGTGATTTTGAAATCGGGTTCCTCGCCAAGCAGAATCTTCAAAAGCAGGCCGATGCGGACGTTTTTTTCACCCATCGTCTGCTCCCATGCGTGCGCAGCACCTACTCGGCAGCACCTACTCGGTAGATCATTCCCGAATTCATCCTGCCGGTTTAGATATTCTTCTCCCGAAAGGTATTTTTTGGTGGTCGCGTTCCCAAACGACCAGCGGATCAG
>MNXK01000213.1:0-4123 GCA_001872165.1 Anaerolineae bacterium CG2_30_58_95 | reverse complement strand
CGGACTAATTCTGCCGGTGACAACGCTGCGAACTGGTCGAACGCGCCGCCCGCACCGGCCTGCGGGTCCTGTTGCAACTGGCGGAGAGCAAAACTGACCGGGTTCTGAATTCCGCCGCCGTCTCTGCTGACAGCGTACAGCAGCCAGGACACAAACGCCTGCGCCGCCGCAGACCTGAGTTCCTGCCTTTTTTTCCCAGAGATGCGGTTGAGGGTAAACAGGTGTTTCAAAATCCAGCTTGAAGGAACAACCGCCGCCGCCCGACTTTTTTCGTTTGCGTCTGTGGTGGTAGTTATAGAGGTTAATTGGGGTTTAAATATGGGGTTAAAGAGGTTATTTAACGGAGTCTCACTTTTTCCAGATTCGAGTCTCACTTTTTCTGCTACAGGAGTCTCACTTTTTCCAATCCGAGTCTCATTTCTTCCAGATTCGAGTCTCACTTCTTCCGCGACAGGAGTCTCACTATTTCCAGACAGGTCGCTGACAAGCACTTCTTCCTGGCGAACGCGGAAGACAAGCGTGCCATCCCGCTCCCACTCGGCCGGCATCCCGGTGACGTTGATTGGCGCTGCCAGACAGGTAAACTCCGGATTTTGGAGCCATCCTTCAACGGCTTTCTTGGTAACTCCAACCCACGAAGCCAGCGTCTTGAGACCACCGCGGAGGATGGCAAAATCCTTCTGCGTCATTGTGTCGTGGTCAAACCAGGAGTGGTCACGAAGCGCGATAACGGCCCAGGTTTGCGGGTGGGTCAGTCGAAGAACCGGAGCCAGTTTTTCCAGGAAGTAATGCGTGATGACAATTTTCCCGAACGATTCCAGGATGCGATCCTGGAGCGACTCGGCAGCCTCGAACAGGTCGCCAGGCACGTCCCCTTCGAGTCCCAGGATGCGGCGGACAATTTCCGACACCCCGCGCGGCGATTTCCCGCCAGTTTGTTCAACGAGCACATCCAGGTATTCGGATGGATTGCGTCCCGCCAAATCGTGCAGCGCAACACACATCGCCTGCGCCGCTTCGGTTTTCGTGGCGCACAGGCTGGCTTCCGCCGCCAACATGGTCTCGATGGTGGCAGCATCTCGCCTGGTCAGGCATGGCGACATGTGCACCCGGTAACGGTTCGCATTTTGATACCAGCGCCCGTTCTTGAACTGGCGGTCTGGTTCTGAAATACGCTCGATCATTCCTGCCGCGATGTCATCCTGCCTGCCGACTTCGCGGAAGAAACTTGCCCGGCTCATCATGGCAAACCGAATTGCAACCCAATTGGGAATATTTCGCACCACTCCCCCGCCTTTTCGCCACTGGTGGTATACCGCCTGGCGAAAACCAATCCACAGCGACATTTGTTTGGGCGTCAGGTCGCCCTGCTCAAGAAGGCGCAGGCTGTACCCCGGAATAACAACAACCCGGTCAGGCTGCACCTCGTGCTGGTAGCGGGTGGCATCGACAACCTCGACGGGAATCCCCGCCTCTTTGTCTTCCAGTTCGCTTTTGTATTCGACTTCCTCCGCCGCCTCATCACACACTACAAATCGCACGGCCACGTCGCGATTCATGATGCCCATCAGTAGACGCGTCAGCGTGCTGGAGAGGCGGCTTTCCAGCCAGTCACGAGCATAGGCGTTTCGCACGCCAACTGTAACTATCCCCGCGTCAAAACTAACCAACCTGGTGTCGCGCACCCAGGTGTCAAACGAGGCTTTGGGCATCTCCATCTGGAGTTGTCCGAGAGCGGATTGCCAGGCTTGTTCGGGGCTGAATGTCACGTCAATCTACCTGAAAGAGAAAGATTCGAACGGGATGTGCTGCTTGTCTCTGACCGCCAGGAAAATGGCTTGTGGGGCTTCCTGGCGAGGAATACGCTGTCGTATAGGCTACCGTCATAAGGTAGCGTATGTTGTTTCTCGATGGTTCCCTATAGGCTTCCATAGAAAGGTAGCGTATGTCTAAGATTTCTCCAGTTTGGCAAGATCGAGAACGTATTCGAAACGAGCGCAACGGGAGAGCCGTTTGTGAGGGGAAAGGTCAAATTTTCCTTCTTCGTAATCTTCTATGCCGCGTTGAGCGAAGAAGGCCGCCAAGCTGGAGATGGAGATGTGCTCTCCTTCCGCAATCTGGCGTAAGGAATCGTGTAGAGCGGGCGGCAAATCCAACCCGACCTTGTGCCGGACGGCATCTTTACGGGCCTTGCTTTGTTTGGATTTCGGGAGGTTTGCGATCCGTTTCCTGCGCTCCATATCCGAGAGCATATCTGCCACGGCGGGATCTACCACTGTTCGACGTTGAAGGCTCTTATCCACACAGCACCTCCACCACTCGGTGCAGGGTGCTGGCATACCCACTCTCGTGGCCGTCATCATAGCCAATCATTGCCGGGGAACGCGGGCAATATTCCCAAAGGCTCTTCCCAAAAGCAGGAGCTTCGCGCGCTTTGGTGTCCTGCGGGATGGGCGGCCAGACGTGGCTATTGAAGGTTTGCACCAGGGCCTTGAGCTGCACGATCGTCTCGCGCGTGGTGCGGTCGAAGAAGGTCGGCAGGATGCTGTAGCCGATCCGGTGACCGCGCTCGGCCACTTCCCCCATTGAACGCAGGACCTCGTTCACGCCGTCCACAGCCATGGCATCCAGTTTGGTTGGGATGAGCACCCAATCGCTGGCCATGAGCGCTGAAATGTGAAGCACATCCAGCGATGGAGCCATGTCCAGAATAACCACATCATAGGGCGCATTCTTGAGTACGCGGGTCATGATTTCAGCAGGGAAGTTGGAAATGACAATCGTGCGCTTGGCTTTTTCGGTTTTCTTGTCGCCGGGAACGATGTCCAGGTTTTCCCGGGAATAGATGGCAACGCTGGTGACCGGTTCCTCGTCCACGACCAGCCGGTAGAGACCGGGAGCCTTGTCCATGCCGAGTGCGAACGCGACATGTCCCTGCGGGTCGAGATCCACTAGTAGGGTATGTTGCCCGGCCAATGCAAGGCCATGGGCGAGGGTGACAGCGGACGTGGTTTTTCCGACGCCGCCTTTTTGGTTGGCAATTGTGAGGATGGTCATAGGTTCTGTCCTTTGGGTACAAGAATAGAGAAAGGCGGTGGTGAGCCCAAAAAGGTTCACCACCGCCAACAGCACAAGCTCTTCTCGTTCCTCGGGACCAGACCCCCGTTCAATCTACTGCAATTTTACTGCAATAGTAATAAGAACATATGTTCTTATTGGACAACTTCCTTATAAAAAACCCCCATATATGGGGGCTTATGGGTGGCGTACCGCCATATCCAGGTGACCGCCCGGGGACTTGAACCCCGAACCGATTGATTAAGAGTCAATTGCTCTGCCAGTTGAGCTAGGCGGCCATGCGGTCGGTATTATACCGCAAAGGGAAGAGGTGTCAATATTACGAGTGGATGGCGAACAGTTTTACACTTTTTCTTTCCCAAGCCATTTAGAGCCTATCCGATAAACCCCCGGACTGCGGACTTTAGTCCGCCATGCCAGGCAGACTGAAGTCTGCATTCCGTTATTCGGATAGGGTCTTAGCCTCCGATCTCGCTCATTACACGATTCAGCGGAATAGCGCCTTCAGCTAGGCCATGACCCCAAGGTTTGTTCCAGACGGCCTCCAGGATCAGTTTCCGTAGATCGTCTTGTGTCGCGCCGGCGCGCAACGGTTCGAGCAAGTTAACTTCGTACTCGCGCAGCAGGCACATGCGCAGCACGCCGTCGGCGGTCAGGCGGGCGCGCGTGCAGGAGGCGCAGAAGGGCGCGGACACCGAGGAGATGAAGCCGATATCGCCCTGCGCGCCTGGGACGTGGAAAACGCGCGCTTCGCCGTCCAGTTTCCCATCGTTGACCGGTTCGAGGGGCCCCAAGGCCGCCTCGACCCGCGCCTGGGTCTGCGCGGCGGTGACCATCTGCGTGACCTGCAGCTCGGTCGCGCCGGCGAAGGGCATCATCTCGATGAAACGTACCTGCCAGGGATGTTCGAGCGTGAGGCGCGCCAGGGCGACACCGTCTTCTTCGTTGTAACCTTTGACGACCACTGTGTTGAGCTTGACTGGCTTCAGCCCGGCCTCTTCGGCTGCCAGGATGCCGTCCCAGACGTCTTCCAGGTCGCCCCAGC
>MNXK01000030.1 GCA_001872165.1 Anaerolineae bacterium CG2_30_58_95 | reverse complement strand
ATCAAGGTCATTTCCATGAATTTCCTGCTGGCGAGCGAGGACCAGCCGGTCATCTGGCGCGGCCCTCTGATCGGCAAAGCGATCACCCAACTCTGGGGAGACGTGATGTGGGGTGACCTGGATTACCTGCTGGTTGATTTACCACCCGGCACCTCGGATGCCTCTCTGACAACCATGCAATCGCTGCCGGTCAACGGGATCGTGATGGTCACGACCCCACAAAGCCTGGCAGCGATGGTCGTGCGCAAGGCCGTGCACATGGCGCAAGCTGTCAAGATACCCATCCTTGGCGTTGTGGAGAATATGGCTTACTTCGTCTGTCCAGACACCGGCAAGCAGCATTTCATCTTTGGCCCCAGCCACGCTGGAGAAGTGGCACTGACCGCCGGCGCGCCGCTGCTGGCGCAACTGCCGATTGCCCCACAGGTGGCGGCTTGCTGCGATGCCGGAGAAATCGAATCGGTGACGCTGGCGGAAATCCCGGCGCTGCTGAAAGCCTTTATCCAGGCGATGCCTGTGACGGAGCGACGTCCTACCTGAAAGACAGCAAAAGATGTACCACGTCTCACCAGGAGAAGGAAATGAATTCTAAAGTAAAGATCGGGATCATTATTTGCGACCGCTATCGAACCTGCGCTGGCGGGAAATGTCTGCGGGCGATACGGAACAAGGAAGGCGCATTCGCCCAATACGCCGATTCAGATGTTGAACTGGTAGGCTACACCACTTGTGACGGCTGTCCAGGCGGCAACGTCGAATACACTGGAGAAGAAATGGTGAAGAATGGGGCGCAGGTGATCCACCTGGCTACCGGGCTGCTGGTTGGCTATCCCCCCTGCCCTTATATCCATACCTTCAAAACTTTCCTTGAAAAACGATATGGGGTAAAGGTTGTCGTCGGCACGCATCCCATCCCTCAAAAGTATTTGGATCTGCACACGAGTCTGGGGACGTGGGAAGATGTTGCATGGCGCCCGCTTTTAGAGCCGACGATGGCAGATGAAGCTACTCGAAAGGCTTATGACTGAGTGTAAAGATGAATTACGTCTTCGGTCCCGTTCCCTCCCGCCGGCTGGGTCAATCCCTGGGGATTGACACCATCCCGCTCAAGACCTGTAACTGGAACTGCGTCTACTGCCAGTTGGGGCGCAGCGTACCGCTGACCAACGTGCGGCGCGAATATTTCCCACGCGCCGACATCCTGGCCGAGGTAAAAAATGCCCTATCTGTCCATCAACCCGGCAAGATTGACTGGATCACTTTTGTGGGCTCCGGCGAGCCGACCCTGCACAGCGGCATTGGCTGGCTAATAAGGCAGGTCAAGGCGCTGACCAGCCTGCCGGTGGCGGTCATCACCAACGGCGCGCTGCTGTATTTGCCCGAAGTGCGACAGGAACTCTCCGCTGCGGATGCCGTACTACCCACCCTGGACGCCGGCAATCCTCGCCTGTATCGCAAAATCAATCGCCCTTACCCTGAAATCACCTTCGAGCGGTTGGTGGAAGGCCTGATCGCCTTTCGGCGTGAATATCAAGGCCAGTTGTGGGTGGAGGTCATGCTGGTGCGGGGATTGAACGATACGGAAGAGGCCCTGCGTGAGATCGCGGCCACCTTGCAGACCATCCACCCCGATCAGGTGCATATCAACCTGCCGACGCGTCCGCCAGCCGAGTTGTGGGTACAGCCCCCGGATGAAGAGGGGCTGTTGCGCGCCCGGGCCATCCTGGGGGAGGTGGCCCGCGTTGTCCATCCCGCCGAAGGCGATTTTGACCTTTCAGGATATAAAGACATGGTGGATGCGGTGGTCGCGGTCATCACCCGTCACCCGATGCGCGAAGAAGAGTTGATTCGCACGCTGGAGCGCTGGTCGCCGGGGCAGGTTCAGGAGGCCTTGCAGGCCCTCAGCCTCAGCGGGCGGGCGCAGGTCGTGGAGCGTTACAGCTACCGATTTTGGAGTGCCGCGCCGGCTCGCTATCCTGAGACGTCCGAGATTCCGAGACTTCGGAAGTCTGTAGGGTGAGCAATTGCCTGGTAAACTTGTAACCGGAACTACGCGAATTGGGCTATATTGTCCATGCACCCAGTTTGGTCCAGTTCTCACCTATTGTCAAATTTTGTCAAAAGTCCAAGAGAAGGAGGAAAAATTATGTACGGCTGGAGAGGAACGATCCTTAGGGTAGACCTCACGAGGGGAAAGGTCATGAAGCAGCCGCTGGAGGAATCGGTGGCGAGGGAGTTCATAGGTGGCAGGGGGTTCAACTCGAAGACCCTCTTCGACGAGATAAAGCCCGGCATTGACCCGCTGGGGCCGGAGAATGTCCTGTGCCTGGCCCCCGGTCCCCTTTCGGGCACCCCCCTGGGGATGACCAGCCGGGTTGAGGTCAGCGCCCTCTCGCCCTACAGCGGCATCCTGGGCGATGGAAACGCCGGAGGCGCCTTCGCCTATCGTCTGAAGCGTGCAGGCTTCGACCAAATTGTAATCACCGGAAGGGCAGAGAGCCCGAAGTACCTTTGGATAGACGACGAAAAAGTCGAACTGAGGGACGCTTCTGACCTGTGGGGCAAGACGACCTGGGAGACCACCGACATCCTTAAGGAGAGGCATGGAAAAAACATCAGCGTGGCCGGCATCGGTCAGGCAGGGGAAAACCTGGTGCGCTTTGCCTCCACCATCGTTGACAAGCACGCCTCCGCTGCCAGAGGGAGCGGGGCTGTGTGGGGTTCCAAGAACCTGAAGGCCATCGCCGTCAGGGGCACCGGCAGGGTAGAATTGGCCAATCCTGAGAAATTCGGGCAACTGGCGCGGGAAGACAGGAGGTTCTTTTTGAAAGACCACCTGCAACACGAGGTCGTCGCCGTATACGGCACACACCTCGGTGTGATGTCCTGGTGGCCCGGCTACAGGTATTTCCAAAAATATCTTTCAGCCAAGGAAATTCCTGAGGCTTTGACCCTCCAAGCCTGGAAGAAGTACGAGATAGGGAGAGCGGGCTGCCATGACTGCCCTGTCAGGTGCAAGGATGTTTTCAGGATTCCGACAGGCAAGCGCGCGGGGGAGGAGGGCTCGGCCCTCGAGTTCGAGTGCATCGCCTGCATGGGAATTAACTGCGGCATCCTGGACCCCATCGCCATCATGGAGATGGAGAACCTCGCCGACAAGTACGGGATGTGCGTAATACCGCTCGGCAACACCATCGCCCTCGCCAAAGAACTCTACCAGCGGGGGATCATCACCCAAGAGGACACCGGCGGGCTCTCACTGGATTGGGAAGATGTGGATTCCCAGATCGAACTGATTCACCAGGTCGCGCGGAGGGAAGGGTTCGGCAACCTGGTAGCCGAGGGACTATATAGCTTCGCCAAAATCATCGGCAGGGGGGCGATGGACTATTGCTATCACGTCAAGGGACTCAGCCGCGGCCCTCACCCCGCGGGACTCTTCGCCCTCGCCCACGCGACCTCGACCAGGGGCGCCGATCACCTCAGAGGGAGGAGTTGGGCCTATGGCGAGAATGACCCGCAGGTCTTCCCAATACTTATACAGGCGGGCGTGCTGCCTCCCCAGATGTCCCAGGACCCGGTGGCGGGGCTCACCATCTCCGAAAGGGCCACGACGCTTACGGACGCGATAGGGCGCTGCAAGGGGGCGGTCAACAGTTGGGTCTGCGCCGTGCCGCTGGTGTGGAAGTACCCGCTTTGGGACGGCCTGGCAATGCTGCTTAGGGCGGCAACCGGCATCGAGTGGGATGCCGCCAGCCTGGAAGAGGCCGCAGATAGGATCTATGCTCTCGAGATGACCTTCAACGCCAGGCAGGGGATCACCAGGAAGCACGACCGGCTGCCGCAAAAGCCGGAGGTAAGGGATACCTCAGGGGGGGAAGAGGAGCGAAAGAAGCACGCAGAGATGCTCACAGAGTATTACAAAGTGCACGGGTGCGACCCTGAGACGGGTATCCCGAGGCGGGAGAGGCTGGAACGGCTGGGGCTAAAATACGTGGCTGACGAGCTCGAGGCCCACGGCCCGTACCTGGAGTGGGACGGCCCACCCCTCTGGCCCCTGGACAGGCATCCCCACGGGGGGAGGCGCGCTTAACAAGACCTCGGAGGTCTCTGAAGACCTCCGAGGTCTGAGGTAACCATTCAGGTGGTTTGCAGATTGGGCAATAACGAGAATGGCTTATCATCGGCGCTCCCCGCGCTGCTGAAAGCGTTCGATGAAGCCGCGCCGGTGGGGTGGCAATAATTTTTTCGAAAGACGGTTGGATCAGGGGAGTAAAGCGAAAGATAATCCATCCCTTTCAGTGACATCAATCCGTGACGAATGTCACTTGTCGCTGGCTGTGAAATGATGTATATTGATAATGAGAATTATTATCAATAGGTGCGCCATGAGTCGAGAAGCACAATTCCTCACCGCTATTCACTCCAATGGCTTGCGCATGACCCGCCAGCGGCAGTTGATCCTGGAGGTGCTCGAAGCCAGCCAGGAACATCTGGACGCGGAGGCCATCCATGACCGTGTCAAAGCTCGCGACCCACGCATCGGCCTGGCCACGGTTTACCGGACGCTGGCTTTGCTGAAAGCGATGGGGCTGGTGAAGGAACACAGCCTGGGCGAAGAACATGGCCATTTCGAGATGGTACAAAAGGTGCCCCATTATCACTTCACCTGTATCGGGTGCCGACAGGTGATCGAATTCGAAGCTTCTGCCGTAATGGAAGCCGTGCAATCTCTGATTGATCGGGAGGGTGTGCAGGTCATGGATGTACACCTGTCCCTCACTGGCTACTGTTCCAACTGTCGTGAAGAAAGGGCTACCAATCATGAGGTTAAGGTCGAAGTGTAAAAACCTGGAAAAACTCGGCCCATCACAGCCGGGCCAAATTCCCTTGAGCAGTCTAAAGCCAGGGGAACGGGGCGTGGTGGTTGGCCTTTCGGGTGGTCGCGGGTTGATGGGCCGGATGGTCTCATTGGGATTCACACCAGGTACAGAAGTAACCCTGCTTCAGAATTATGGGCGTGGCCCGCTTCTGGTCACTGTGAGAGATACGCGTGTCGCCCTGGGGCGGGGCGAAGCGCTCAAGGTGTTGGTGGAGGCGTTATGAGTGAGACGAAGGCATCTTGCACGATTGCTCTAGCCGGGCAACCCAACGTGGGCAAGTCCACCGTCTTCAACATGCTGACCGGGCTGAACCAGCACGTGGGCAACTGGCCAGGCAAAACGGTGGAGCAGAAGACCGGCCTGTACACGCACGACGGACAGGTGATTCGCCTGGTGGATTTGCCGGGCACCTACAGCCTGACGGCCAACTCCGAAGAGGAGCGCATCGCCCGTGATTTTTTGCTCCGCGAGCGGCCAGACGTGGTAGTGGTCATCGTCAACGCCGCCGCTCTGGAACGCAACCTGTACTTGGTCGCCGAACTGTTGAGCATGCCGGTGCGGGTGGTGGTGGGTTTGAACATGACCGATGTGGCAGAGCAGGAAGGGATTCTCGTGGAGACGCACGTGCTGCAAGCGGCGCTTGGGGCGCCGGTCGTGCCGCTGGTGGCTTCCCGCAATCAGGGTGTCAGCGAGTTGATTGACGCTGCGTTGCGCCTGATAAAGAATCCCGATGACTTTGCCCCCAATCGCCCGGAAATACGCCCCAAGCACCGTCCGGTGCTGGCAGAGATTCGCTCCCTGCTCGGCGGGAAAATTACGCTTTATCCGGAAGACTGGACGGCCATCAAATTGCTCGAAGGGGACACAGAAATCACCGAGATGGTCCGCCAATCCGCACAGGAGGCGTGGGAGCGGATTCATACACTGCTCAAGCAGCACGAGGACGCCTACCTGGACGTTGCCGGCGGGCGTTACGAGTGGGTCGGGCGCATGGTGCGGGCCGCAGTGGAAAAGCCTAAGGCCGGCGCGATCAGCCTCACCGATCGCCTGGACAAGATCGCCACCCACCCATTCTGGGGGCTGGCGTTGCTGTTGGGCATTTTTGGACTGGTTTTTTGGCTCACGTATACAGCGGCCATGCCGGTGGTGAGCTGGCTCGGCATGAAGGTCATCTCCTCCATTGCGGAAAGTGTACGCCAGGTTCTCGCTCCTGCTCCGGCGTGGCTGACCAGCCTGCTGGTGGATGGCCTGATTGGTGGCGCAGGCACTGTGTTGACGTTCGTGCCCATCCTGATCGTCTTCTTTGCCGTATTGGGCTTACTGGAAGACGTCGGCTACCTGGCGCGGTCGGCGTATGTGATGGATCGCTTCATGCACTGGATGGGACTGCATGGTCGTTCTTTTTTGCCGATGTGCATCGGATTTGGCTGTAATGTGCCGGGCGTCATGTGTGCGCGCATTGTCGAGGAGCGCCGCGCCCGCCTGTTGACCATCCTGCTCATGCCGCTGGTACCGTGCAGCGCGCGCATGGCGGTGATCGCCTTCCTGGCCCCGGCCTTTTTCGGCAAGAACGCGGCGCTCGTCAGCTGGGGGCTGGTGGCTGGCAATACCCTCCTGCTGCTCTTGGTTGGCATGGCGATCAATCGGGGTGTGTTCAGGGGGGCGCGTTCAGCCTTTATCATGGAAATGCCGCTCTACCACCTCCCGAACGCCCGTACCATCGGCCTGTACATCTGGTATAAGACTGGGGCTTTTATCAAGAAGGCCGGCGGCATCATTTTGCTGGCCTCGGCCATCGTCTGGCTGCTCGCTTATCTGCCGGGCGGCGAGATCGAAGGAAGTCTGCTTGCCAGGTTTGGGCGCTGGCTGGAACCGGCCGGGCAGTGGCTGGGATTGGGGGATTGGCGGCTGATTGTCGCATTGCTGTCCAGTTTTGTCGCCAAGGAAAATACGATTGCGACGCTGGGCGTCTTGTATGGGAGTGAGGCAAACCTGGGGCTTGCCGAACAGGTTGCCAGAACCCTGACCCCGGCGGCGGCGTTGGCATTCCTGGTGGTGCAGATGACCTTCATCCCCTGCGCGGCGACGGTGGCGGTGATTAAGCAAGAAACTGCTTCGTGGAAATGGACTGCTTTCAGCGTGGGCTTACTGCTGGTCAT
>MNXK01000201.1 GCA_001872165.1 Anaerolineae bacterium CG2_30_58_95 | reverse complement strand
CAGCCCATCTCCGGTAATTTGCTGTGTCTGGCCACTGCCAATATCAACCAGCCACAGGTTGCCCTGGTAAAGGATGGCCAGGAAATCGCCCTCGCCTGGGGTCGCTTCCGGCGCCCAGACCGGCGTCTGGGGATCGAGGCCAGTCAACCCCTGCGCTGGGAAGAGTCTCTGCCGGTTCGAGCCGTCGCGATCCATTACCACCAGGCGATAACGGCTGGTCTCGCTCTGAGCGGGGAAAACGGCTTCCAAGAATGCGACCCGGTAAGCCTTCTCTGGCCCGTTCACCCGCAGCGGTGAGACGGCTGGATAGGCGAACATGCCGGTCTGTTGAACCAGGCGGGCGTTGGCGTTGTTGACCAGCGAAAGCCCGATCAGGTCGAAGAAAGGCGACTCTTCGGGGCTGACCAGACCGGTCGGCGGGGCGTGCGTGACGACGAACAGAGTCTCCCCGTCCGCGCCCCAGGCCAGGCTGGGGATCCAGGCCCAGTCGCTGTGCGTGTCGAGCGGGGTGACGTCCAGCCAGGGGTTCAGCGTACCGGTTTCCAGGTCCACGAAGCCGACGCCGTCCGGCCGGGCGTAAGCCAGTTGCGTGCCCCCGTAGTTCGAGGGCGCGCCGTCCGGCGACCAGGCGAAAGTCGTCCCCCACCAGCCGTAGATCCCGCCTGCATTCGCCTCGACGATCCTCTTGGGCTTGATCACCACACCGCTTGGGCTGAAGGTGATGATATAAAGGTCGTTATTGGCCTGCCAGCCCGGGGCCGTGGCGCGCGGCTCGACGGTCGAGTAGCTGACCGTATTGGCCTGGCCGGGAACCCAGCCAGCGAAGTGTACCACATTGGAGACTTTCAAGTTGATCGGCGTCGGCGTCTGGCTGGCTGTGCTGACAACCCACAGGGTGTTGATCTCTTCTTGCAGGGGTTTGAGCGAAGTATTCGTTGGCGAGGATTTGCGCGTGAAGAGCAGCCAGTTGCCATCCGGTGAGAGGGCGAAGATGCGCCCGTCCAGGTCGCCGCTGGTGACCAGGGGCTTGCGGTTGGCGGTCGAATCTTCCATCAGCCAGGCATTGCCTGCGGAGAGATAAGCCAGCTTGCCGGGAATGGGCAGGGGCGCGAAAGGCGTCTGCACGCCGAGCATGACGATCTCCGGAGCGGCAGGCTGTAGAATGATCTCTTTGATGACCGAGCTGCTCGTCTCAAGGTTATCTTCGTAAACGTGCCGGTAGGTCAATTCCTTCAGCCCGTTCTGGCCGGCCTGGATCAGGCGCGCCTCTCCTTCTGGCAGGGACTCGTTGCGCAGTTCTTGATGCTCGAAGGGGATGACGACTTGCTGGGTATCGAATACCTCGCGGATGCGCCGTACGCGTACCGAATCGCCCTCTGAAAGGACGGTATATCCTGGCGGGTCGAGGCGGTCGAGTTCGTTCAACGTGATTCCGGCAGCCGCGATGGCTTGCTGCACGGTGCTGCCCGCCGGGATGCTGACCGGCTGCGTCGCGCCATCTGCCTCGATGTTGACCGTAATGTCCGCTTGCGAGACCTGCGGCGGGCGGCAGCCGGTTAGGATCAGCAGGCACATCAAGATTAGGAATGGCAGGTAGGACAAATTGCCAATTTGTCCTACACGGCAATTCCCGTTGGACAAATTATCAATTTGTCCTACACGTGCTGTAAAGATCCTTGCCATGCGGATACTGGTATAATCCAATCGCTATTTCATCCGTCCAACGATGACCATGGCGCCATCTGCGATCTGGATGCTGTCCAACCTGAAGCCGGTGGCGACCGGGCCTAAAGAACCGGTGTAAGCTTCCTGGATAATGGCCGTGGCGGCCTCTTTCAAGCCATCCGGGACGGGTAATGGGCCAAAGTCGGCGGAGGTCAGCGCGATTGTCAACTGTCCTTGTTCATCAACTCCGGCAATCAAAATGAAGTTGACCGTAGCCTGGAAATAGCCTTGTGTGGCTGTCCCGTAGATTTGGATCTGCCCGTCCCGCAGGTACGCTTGCGGATTGGTGATGAACGGGCTGCTTTGGGTCTGGAGCTTGAAAGCCAGGTACGAAGTCAGTTGGGTTTCGGTAATGGCCAGCGTCATCACGCCCGAGTCCACACCGGCAGCCACGGCCTTCTGGATGGCCTGATTCAGGCTTCCGATTGCCTCGGTCGAGACCGGGATGGCCGGCGTCGGGTAAGCCGGCCCGCCGATGTTGATCATGCAGGCCAGGGTCGCCAGCGTCAGCGCCAGCGAAGCGAAAACGAGTTTTTTCTGAGCAATCATAGATACTCTCTCCGAACGGGAGCTATTATAGCATGAGCGAATCTGAAAACACCCCGCAGATGGATCTAACTGCTGCATTGGAGGCAATGCTCTTTGTGAGCGCGGAACCTGCAATGCCATCCCAACTGGCATCTGCGCTGGAAGTCTCGGCTGCGGAGGTAGAGGCGGGTTTGGATGAACTGGACGCGGCGCTGCGGACGCGTGGCCTGCGTCTGCAGCGCCACGCCGGACGCGTCCAACTGACCACCGCCCCCGAAGCGGCCGAGTTGATCGAGCGTTTCCTCGGCCTGGAGATGACCAGCCACTTGAGCCGCGCCGCCTTGGAGACCCTGGCGATCATCGCTTACCAGCAGCCGGTCACCCGTCCGCAAGTGGACGCGGTACGCGGCGTCAACAGCGACGGCGTGATGAAGAGCCTGCTTGGCAAGGGACTGATCCAGGAATTCGGGCGCGCTGAAGGGCCTGGGCGGCCAATCCTGTATGACACCACGCCCGATTTCCTCCAGCATTTCGGGTTGAGTTCACTCAGCGAATTACCGCCGCTAAACTTATCTGTGCTGCGGAATGGAAATAATGGTAGCCAGGGCTACCAAAACCACGATGAAGCGTTGAAAGGCTGATAGAAGAAAACCATGCCAATCACCTACACCAACCGCAAGGGTTTTACCTACTTCCTGTGCAAAGGCACAACCAAAACTGGAAAAGCGCGTTATTACTTCGCCCGCGAGCAAAAGGGTGAACCGGTTGCGGAGATCCCGCCGGGATACGAGATCGAGGAGAGCGTCAATGGGATCGTCTCGTTGGTCAAAGCCCGGCCGCGCCTGATCCCAGCCGAGGAAGCCGCCAGCGTGGAGGCGGCCTTGCAGCGTCACCCCAAGGGGCGGAACTACCGACTTGCCGTCAAGCATGATCGGATTGTCATTTACGAGGGGGTTGGCCCAGACATTGAAGGCTTGAAAGCGTTATCTGTAATGATGGGAATGGCTCAAGAAACATTCGAAGATCGCCTTCGAGTTGAAATGGAGAGCTACACCCAATTCACTGCCGTTATGCAATTCATCCTGGATGATCCCGAACGGCGCGAATACCACGCCGAACGCTGGTGTTACCGGGGCAGCATTGACGATTGGATCTACGCTGGTCACTCTGGTAAAATTGACCAACTGGCCCGTACGTTGATTCCCACACTTGGTACGGACGATTTCTACGAATTATATTGATGGAGTAGCGAAATGTCCCCTCGAAATTACACCTGGGTTTTCGATCCCGATTCAGGCGGCAAGAAAATTCCCGCCGCTGTTCAAGCCGATGTCATCAAACGCATCAACAAAGTAGCCGAAGAGAACTTCAAGGGGCAGTATACCCGCCTCGACATCCGATTTCGCGGCCAATTTTGCTACATTGATGCCTACATTGAGCCGGTTGAAAGCGAGGGCTGGCCCCCTGCCGACTGGCCCGAAACACGCGAGGAATTTCTCGAACGGTTACGCAAAACCCCAACCCACCTGTGCCGGTTGCGTTATTTCGGGGATGATGAATGGGGCTTTGCTTTTTATACATACAGCCATGACAAATACGAGTTGTCCACTTACCCCAACGGCGAATTTACCGGAAAACCGGAAGATGCTTTTCTTGCCTCTGCAATGTATTTGAACGGATGATTACCTCATAAAAACCTTCCCACAGCCATTTACTGTGGGAAGGTTTGTTCGCGAATAACAGGGGGTTAATCGCCCGATTTAGCGGGAGCAGGCTGAGGATCCGCGCCCGCTGCGCTTTCTATCTCACGCGCCACTTCTTCTTCCCAATCCATCTCTTCCTGCACTTTTTCCCAGTACCACTTCTCATGGTGCGCGCGTGCATACCAGGCTGAGACCTTGCCGCCGAACATCGAGAAGAAGGCTTCTTTCTCTTCGGGGAAGATGGCGCCCATGTAGACGTGGATGATCACCCCGGCCACGATGGCGAAGACCGAGACCCAATGCAGCGGCTGGGCGATTTGTTTGACGATGGGCGGGAACAGCGTTTTGAGGGCCATGACCGGCCCGCTGACCATGATGCCGAGCGTGCCCAGGATGACCACGTACATGTAGAGCTTCTGGCCGGCGTTGTAGGCGTCCTGTGGGGGCAGGGTCTTGTCTTTCATCAGGCCGAGCATTTGCAACGGCTTGGTCTTCAGCCACTGGATGTCATCCTTATCCAGCAACATGCGGCTGATCGCAAAGGGGACGAAGTACTTGCGGAAGCCGAGCAGCACGTTGAAGAGCAGGACGAAAATCCACAGAAAGCCGATGGTATAGTGGAATTTGATCAGGTTGGCGGCGCCGCCGAACATGTTGCGGAAGAGTTCCTGCATCCAGACCGGGCTGAGGCCCAGGCGCGGCGAGGAGATGATGGCGATGCCGGTCGGCAGGAGCAGCGCCCACATCCCGACATTGAACCAGTGGGTCAGGATGTTGGCCAGGTTGTGTTTCTTGTATTTTTTCTCGCGCAGGCGGCGGCGCTCGACAATGGAAATGTTCTTGTAGCTGCCCATTCGTGGCTTACTCATTCGTCAAACTCCTTCTCGCCCTCGATCAGTTGCTTGGTGAAGTAGGTCGCTTGCACCAGGAACGAAGCGCCAATGCCAGCCGCGATGGCCGGGACGAGCACCTTCTTCCAGCCCTCTTCGGAAATGGTGTATTTCGGTTCACGCGGCACTGCCTGGCCTTGCTGCTTGAATGCATCGCTGGTGACCAGGCTGGTCAGGCTCTGCGGGGCGTTGATGAAGTAGATATTCGGGTCGGTGTCAATGTCCTTGCCTTCGATATCCAGGCGGAATAGGGATTTCGCGTTTTTCAGGGCGATGGACACGTCCGAGGCCGGATCGTTCAAATCGCCGAACAGGCGTGAGCCGCCGAGACAGGTCGCGACGCAGGCCGGCTTCTGGCCGATCTCGACGCGCTGGATGCAGCCGTTGCATTTGTCCACCACGCCCAGTTTCTCGTCCAGGTAGCGGGCGTCGTAGGGACAGGCCTCTACACAGAAACCGCAGCCGATGCAGGCCTCCTGGTCAACCAGGACAAGTCCGTTATTGGGGTCTTTGTAGGTCGCGCCGCTGACGCACACCTCGATGCACGGCGGATGCTCGCAGTGCATACAGTTATATGGGACAAAGGTACGGGATAGTTTGGGGAACGTACCCTGCACACCCTGGTCGTGGATCCAGATGCGGGTGTGGTTCAGCGGGACGCTATTTTCCAGGCTGCAAGCCACCTGGCAAGCCCGGCAGTCAATACAGCGCGAAATGTCTATTACAAATCCGTAGCGTTTTTTGTCAGCCATGTCTCACCTCCTACGCCTTCTTGACCGTGACGAACGTCTGGCTGAGCGCCTGGCCGCCGCTGACGGGATCCACGTAGGTAACGTGGAGCACCGAGTCGCTCACACCGTCCCCGTAAGCAGTGCGCAGGCCCTTGGAGAGATGCCCATAGCCAGGGGTCAAGTAGACGCAATCCGCGCGGATGGCTGGCGTTACCTGCACAGGTACTTTCACAGAACCGACCTCGCTGGTCACTTCGACCAGTTCCCAATCCTTCAGGCCCAATTTATCAGCAGCCTCGGGATTCATCCACAGTCGGGGATAGTCTTCATACTTGTGAAGCAGTTGGTTGTTCTGCGTGCCCATTTGGGTATGTTGGCCGACTTTGCCTGTGAGCAGATAAAACTGATCTGCATTGGGGGAAGGGGGTTCTTCCCAGGTGGGCAGGGCGGGATAGCCGGCATTGGCAAGTGTTTCAGAATAAACTTCTACCTTTCCGCTGGGCGTGTTGAAAGTGATCTCTTGTGATTTTTCCTTGGCGGGAGGCTCAACATAACCGTGCAGGCGGAGCTCTTCCAACGAATAGTTCCCCAACGGGGCAAGCTGCTGTCGAATGTAATCTTCCTCATCTTGATATTGGAAGAAATCGCCCAGGCCAAGCCGTTCGCCGAGTTGCTTGTAGATCCACAGCGCGGACTGGGCTTCGCCTTGCGGTTCGATGACCGGCTGGCGGATGAAAACTTTGCCGCTGACCGGCAGGAGCGGATCGTAGCGCTCCAGATAGGAAGCTTCGGGCAGCACCACGTCCGAGAACCAGGCGCTATCGTTCATGATAATGTCAACCGTGACGATGAAATCCATTTTGCCGAAAGCCTCCAGCGTTTTCTGGCGGTCGGGCAGGGAAAGCACCGGGTTCTGTCGAGCAATGAACCAGCCATGCGCCTGATAGGGTTGGCCGGTCAGGACGGCGTCGCGCAGCTCCTGAAAGACGCCCAACTTGAGCGGCACCAACGGATATTTCCAGGGTACGCCATCCAGGCGCAGGGATGAGAGGCGTGGATAAGGAGGTTGGGACGGTTTTCCCAGGGTGATGCCCGACGCTTCGGGGTTTTCTGCGTTCAGGCAGCCGCCGGGTGTGAGAACATTGCCGACGATGGCGTTCAGCGTGGCAATTGCCCGCTCGGTCTGGAAGGAATTGATAAAATTGGAGGTGCGCCAGCCAGGATGGGCGAGCGCATCGGGCATGGCAGCCGCAAACTCGCGCGCGATGCGGCGGATCGTATCTGCCTCGATGCCGGTTTTTTTTGCCGCCCATTCAGGGGTGTAAAAGGCAATGTGAGCAGGGAGTTTGTCGCAGCCGACCGCGTATCTTGCGGTGAATTCACAATCCCCTAATTTCTCGGTGACGATTACATTGATCATCGCCAGGATGAAAGCCAGGTCGGTGCCGGGACGTATGGGAAGCCACTCAGTCGCTTTGGAGGCGGTCTTCGTGAAGCGCGGATCGAGAACGACCAGTTTGGCTCCGCGCGCGACCGCATCCATCAAATCGGATGTCTCCGAGGTCGAAATTGCCTCCAGCAGGTTGCGCCCGGTAAGAAGAATGTATTTGACGCTGGTGTAATCCCGGCTGGGTTCCTCGATCCCGTACGTCAGCGAAAAAGCGGTCACCATGGCGTTAAAGCACAGGCTGCGCTGCGTGCCGTAGTTGGGCGAACCGAAGGCATAGAGCAGGTTCTCGAACTGCACCTGGGACAGGTTGTGCGTGGACGAAAAGATCATCGCCTGCGCGCCGTACTGCTCTTTGATCTTGAGCATGTTCGCGGCGACGACATCCAGCGCCTCGTCCCAGGAAGCCTTGCGGAACTTGCCCTCGCCGCGCTGTCCGACGCGGATGAGTGGGGTCAGCACCCGGTCGGGGTCGTAGGTGTTCATCAGGCCGGACTGGCCGCGGGCGCACAGTTTGCCTTTCGAGTTCGGGTGGTCGGGATTGCCTTCCAGTTTGACGACGCGCCCCTCCTCGACTTTGGCCAGCACGCCGCAGCGCCAGACGCACATCTCGCACATGGTCGGGATGTAGCCGTCGCCGTTTTGGTCGAGCAGGCCCGCGGTCCGCGCCGCTGCGACGACGCGGGGCGGTACGAATCGGCTGACGGTCAATGCGCCGAGCGCCGCGCCGCCGACTTTGAGAAAGTCGCGTCGTGATAATGTATTCGGCATAATTTACTCCCAGGGGCCAGCCAACCTGACTGGTCGTTGGCTGGCTCCTTATGGTTTATTTCTTCTTCCGCTGCAGGCCGGCGCGGTCTATCAGGTAGAACAGCACGAGGGCCATGATCGTGAAGACGAGTACTGCCAGGTAGGGATTGATGTGCCACAAGTCTGGCAGGACAACATTGCCGTAGTTGGCAATTGCGGAGATTTTGGGGAACACTTGTTGATAGGTCAGGCCGTAGAGCACTGCGCCGGTCAAGAAACCGAGCAGGCCGGGGATCAAATAGTCCAGCTTACCTTCGCCGCTACCAGCGACGCAGGTGCCTGGTCAGTAACCCGCCAGGGCCATGCCGACCCCGAAAATCAACCCGCCAACGATATTGCCGACCACGTAGGTGGTGGGTACGGCCGGGAAGGCGACCAACCCCAGCCCTCTCAGTCCATACAGGCCGATCATGGCGACGACCAGCGCCGTCATCATGAATTTCAGCACGGCCATGTCGTTCAAGCGGAAGACATTGACGATCTTGTTATATTTGGTCAGGCCGGCCTTGTTCAACGAGAAACCGAAGAACACGCCGAGCACGATAGCGATTACATAGTTCATATCAGCCTCCTCGGTTAGTATTTCTTTCCGTAAACGATCAGGGCGGTGACGATGCCAGAGGCGAACATCCCGACGATGAACAGGAAGGCCGCCGGGACGAGCAGCATCCCGCCGGAGATCGCCAGTCCGCTGGTGCAGCCGCCGGCGATGCCAGCCGCATATTCCAGGATAATGGCGCCGATGAAGAGCAGCAACCAGCGCTTCCAGGGCTGCTTACCGATGGTCTGCTTCCACTGCTCGTCGTCCATGCTGCGGAATTTGAACGTGCCGCTGGAAAGCGCGCCCAACATGCCGCCAAAGAAGACGCCGACCAACAGGACGACGGGGAAGGTGATGGCCGCTGGCATGACATAATTGAAGTACATGTTTTTCGGGTCAATCGCCTTTCCGATGTAGGCGGCCAGGTTCTCGAATCCGCCCGAGGCGCCCAACAGGTTCTGGCTCAGCACCACCGTCAATATGCCGACGATGCCGAGCAGGATGCCGGCCGCATAAGGCGACCATTCCTCCTTGCGGATTTGGTTGATAAGCCATTTCATAGGTGTTCCTCCTTTTTGGGTGAATTAATCTCCAGCCAGAGCTTGAAGCAATGCCTGTGCTTCACGATCCAAAGTTTTTACGCGCCTGATCAGATCAGGATCCAAGCGCGATAGGCCATGTAGGATTTCAGAGGCAGCATCCGGGTCTTTG
>MNXK01000040.1 GCA_001872165.1 Anaerolineae bacterium CG2_30_58_95 | reverse complement strand
TCGGGCAACGCCAGATCAGCGTTGGCCTGCACGAACAGCAAGGCGATGGCGAGCAGGATCAAGAGGATATAAGGTTTCAGGTATTTGAATAATCGAATCATGGTGTTGGGTGCTCCTTGCAAACGAACTAATGGGGATTGCGTTGCTGCAAAACTCAGCGATTCAAATCGCCGCTACCAAATCGCGAAGTCCATGCTTCGACAGGCTCAACACACCGCCTGCGTGGACTTCCAGCCGACGAAGGTCGGCTTTGCATTCTGGTGGGTGCAGTTTGAACTGCTGAAAACAACTGGAAGGTTTCTATCAGTCGGGGGGTTTTTCGAGTTGGCTGGTTTTTTCGATCAGGATGTGCAGGGCTGCCACCACTTGCTCCTTTTCCTCCGGAGACAGCGTGTGCGCCAGGTCTTCCAACCAGCCCTGGCGGGCGTGGATACTCTCCTGCAGCACCTGGCGGCCTTTGTCGGTCAGGACGATCTGCTTGGCGCGCCGATCGTGAGGATCTTCTGAGCGTGTGATCATTTGCTGCTGCACCAGGTGTTCCAGCATCTGGCTGGCGGCCGCGTTGGTCACGCCCAGGTCATCGCCGATGCCGGAGACGCCGCTGGCGCCCATGCGGTGGAGGTGGAACAGGGCGCCAATCTGCGACATGGAAAGCTCTTTCTCCTTGGCGTAAAGGAGGAAATTGCACATCGAGCGGCGCATGAAGATCCCAATCCACTCGTGCAGGGTGGTGATAAATGGCTCAGTGGGCGGCATACTTCAACCTTCTAAATAGTTAATTAAACCTAAATATATTGCTTGCTTAGGAATTTGTCAAGAGTAAGATCGGTGGTGATTACCCACATCTTGCTTGATGCCATTATTGGCCTTGATTAGCCAGCGTTCTCTCACGCTGGCGGCCAAATTCGGGCGTATGAGAACGCCCTACTAATCATGATGGATGTGATCATTGGACTTGTGGGCAATCACCAGTAAGATCGTGGTAAACTAACGCTCGAAAACCCTGAAAAGGTTGTCTGCATAATGTCTGCTCAATCCGCTACTGCCGTCGCTTGCGCCAACATCGCCATCGTCAAATACTGGGGCAACCGCGACGACGCCCTGCGCCTGCCCGCCAACGGTTCCATTTCCATGAACCTGGAGGGGTTGTTCACGCGTACGCGAGTGACGTGGGACGAGTTACGTGTGACGAGCGGCGAACAGCGGGAAGCAGACTCACTGGTCATCAATGGCCGGCGAATGGCGGGGGACGGGTTGCGGCGCGTTTCGGCTTTTTTGGATTTAGTGCGAAAAATGGCCGGGATTGACGCCCGCGCCATCGTGGAGAGTGAGAACAACTTCCCGGCCGGGGTGGGGATCGCCTCCTCGGCCTCGGCGTTTGCCGCTTTGACTCTGGCAGCCAGCGTCGCAGCCGGGCTGGACCTGGAGCCGGCTGCCCTCTCTCGCCTGGCGCGGCGCGGCTCTGGCTCGGCCTGCCGCTCCATCCCCGGTGGCTTTGTCGAATGGCAAGCCGGGACAGGCGACGAGGACTCCTTCGCCGCGTCCATCGCGCCGCCCGAACACTGGGACCTGGCCGACTGCATCGCCGTGGTCAGCGCCGAGCAAAAGCCAACCGGCTCAACCGAGGGCCATGCGCTTGCAGATACCAGTCCGCTGCAAGCCTGCCGCGTGGCGGATGCGCCCCGCCGTTTGGATCTTTGCCGCCGCGCCCTCCTTTCCCGCGATTTCGACGCCCTGGCCGGGATCGTCGAACTCGACTCGAACCTGATGCACGCCGTGATGATGACCTCCACGCCGCCGCTCTTCTACTGGCAAGAGTCCACGCTGACCGTGATGCGGCTGGTGCGCGAATGGCGCCTCGGCGGGCTGCCAGTCTGCTACAGCATTGACGCCGGGCCAAACGTCCACGTGATCACGGAAGGGGCCGAGGCCGGGCATGTGGCCGATTTGCTGGCAGCCGTGCCCGGGGTCCAGAAAGTGCTCGTCGCGCCTGTGGGGGGCCCGGCGGAACTTGTCGAATAAATTTACCGCGAAGACGCGACACTTGCACCTGCTGCAAGTGCAGGTGAGACCGCGAAGTTTCTTCGCGGTTAAATTCCCCTGATCCACAAAAAAGGATATAATCGCCCTTGCCGCGCCGAAGACGGCGCGAGAGTTTACTGTTACGAGGTGTATGAATGAATACGGGTTTTTTGGGTGGGCTGGTTTTCGTGCTGGTGTTCGCCGGCATGATCCTCGTCCACGAGTTGGGCCATTTTATTGCCGCGCGCCTGCTGCGCATCGAGGTGGAAGAGTTTGGCATCGGCTTCCCGCCGCGCCTTCTGCGGCTCTGGCGCGGCAAAGGAACGATCCTGATTGGGAAAAAATGTCTTGTTCTGCCTCTCAATTTCGACCTGCCGTTCGACCCCAAGACATCCCTCCACCGCCCGGTGGAGGCCACCGCCGATTCTGTCAAAGGCAGGCTGGTGCTGCGTACGATTGCCTTTGCGGCCACGGAAGATGGACAGTACCGGCCCGACCCGCTCCCCGAACACGACCCGGCCTCAGCCCGGCCCGGGGCTGCGCCTGTGAAACATTCGAAAGATTTCCCCAAGCCCGGCGAAATTCACGTGAGCGGGATTCTCAACGAGGCCAGACCCGGCACCGAAGTCACCCTGAACTGGATCCCGCTGGGCGGCTTCAACCGCATCAAGGGCGAAGACGACCCATCCGTACCAGGCGGGATGGCGGCTGCCAGCCCTTGGAAGCGCATCGCCGTGCTGCTGGCCGGCCCGACCATGAACCTGCTGGCTGCGGTAGTGGCCTATACGTTCCTTTTCTACCAGATCGGCGTACCCAATACCCACATCGTCGTCATCGCGGAGGTCTCGCCGGGATCGCCGGCCGAAATGGCCGGGATAAAAACTGGCGATACGGTCCTGACCGCGGCTGGAGAGAGCATTCCCAGCGTCTCCAGGCTGCAGGCCATCATCCGCGCCCACCTCGACCAGCCGGTCAGCCTCAACCTCCAGCGTGGCGACCAACAGATCGAGACGAGTGTAACCCCATTGAGCAGTCGCACGAAAAGACAAGGCGCCATGGGCGTCTTGCTGGGGAATCCACTGCACCCGACCAGTTCATGGTTCGAGACAATATCCCCTAGCTTTGATGCCACCTACGGGAGCATCCGCGAGCTGCTGGCGCTGCCAGGCCAGATCGTCGCCGGCGCGATCCAGCCGCAGGAAGCGCAACTGGCCGGGCCGCGCAGCATCTGGAACCTTTTCCAACAAACTGTCTCACGCGATGTCCAGAGCCGCGAGACCCCCTCGACGAGCGAAACCCAGCAGCCGACGAATTACACACTGATGGCGGTCATCTCGCTCACCATCTCGCTGGGCATCCTGAACCTGTTACCGATCCCGGCCCTGGACGGCGGGCGCATCCTGTTCACCCTGCCAGAGATCATCGTCCGGCGGCGCATCCCGGCTAAGTTCGAGGCGATCGTCCACGGAGTAGGCCTGATGATTTTCATGGCGTTACTCGGATATTTCTACATCCTGGATTTTATCCACCCGGTGACGATCAACCTGCCGTAATTAATTCGATTTCACATCAAAGCATAGCGCGGCTTCCAACCGCAACCAACTTGGGTGTCGTTGCGAAGCGGTGCTCTTCCGCCGAAGCAATCCCCTCGCAGGCCGGGAGACTGCTTCGCCATCCTTCGACTACGCTGAAGAACGCTCCGCTCGGGACGGCTCGCAGCGACATGATACAAGAGATTCTCGCGGATCGCGCAAATGTCAAGCGGTAATACTATAAAAGGCTCCGAGATGACCAAGAAGATTGCTTTTCAAATTGTTGTAGATGCCCTCCTGGATGACTCCCAGCCCTTCCCGCCGCATTACCTGTATCTGTTCTCGGACATTGAGCCGGGGCAATTGAAACTTTTGCTCGAGGCCTGGCCGCAGGTTTCGCCCGCCCGCCAACTCGCCTTGCTCGCGGACCTGGAGGAGCTGGCCGAAGAAGATACGCTGCTTTACTTCGACGACCTGGCGCGCCCCCTGCTGAAAGACCCCGAACCCCAGGTGCGCATCCAGGCCCTGCGTCTGCTGTGGGAATGTGAGGATGCCAGGCTGGTGCCGACATTCCTCGAAATCCTGACCGAAGACAGCGACTCCAACGTCCGCGCGGCAGCCGCCACCGCGCTGGGCATGTTCGTTTACCTGGGTGAGATCGAGGAAATAGCGGAGCAGACTCTCCATAAAGTCGAAGATAGCCTGCTGGCGATCATCCATTCTGACGAAGCCACCCTGGTACGTCGGCGCGCCCTGGAAGCGCTGGGCTGGTCGTCGCGGCCGGAGGTGTCCGCGCTCATTGAAGCCGGTTACGCTGAAAAAGACGCCGATTGGAAAGTCAGCGCCCTCTTTGCCATGGGCCGCTCCGGCGACGAAGGCTGGGGAAAGCAGGTGCTTTCCAACCTGCGCAACCGGAACGCGGCCATCCGTCTCGAAGCGCTGCGAGCCGCCGGTGAGCTGGCGCTCGCCTCCGCCCGGCCGATCCTGCTCGATATGCTGGCCGACGAGGAGGACGTGGAGACCCGGCACGAGATCATCTGGGCGCTGACCCAAATCGGCGGCGAGAAAGTCAACGACCGGCTCGTGGAGCTTTTGGAAATGGCGGAAGATGACGAGGAAGAGACCGAGTTCCTCGAAGAGGCGCTGGAAAACCTGGCCTTCACCGAGGAGGTCAGCGGATTGGATTTACTCGACTTCGAGGACGATTAGAAGTAATATGCCGCCAGGAACCCGTTTTCTCGGAGAAAACGGGTTCCTCCCGCTAAAATTTCATCACACCAGGAATTCCCTTGACCGAACTTTTACAAACCTTCACCAACAACCTCCTGCCCATCCTGATCATCAGCGGGGCGGGCTTCCTGCTCGGCAAATTCCTCGAGGTCGAACCCCGCCCGATAGGCCGGGTCACATTCTACATCCTCAGCCCGATCCTGGTCTTCAACCTGCTCATGGAAAGCAAGCTCTCGCTCGACCGCATCGGCCTGATGATGGGCTACGCGGCGGCGGTCAATTTCCTGGTAGCCGGTCTCGCCTACCTGGCCGGGCGCGTCCTGCGCCTCGACCGCATTGGATTGACCGTGGTGGTACTGACCAGCCTATTCGGTAACTCTGGTAATTACGGCCTGCT